>URWS01000059.1 GCA_900551605.1 uncultured Collinsella sp.
GCTCTCGGGCGATGACCTTATGGACCGTACGCCCATGAAGCCTACGTGCAAGGTCGACGGCCAGACGCTCAAGATCGATTTTGGCGAGACGGCTCCGGCCGGCGGCTATTTCCGCGTCGAGGTCTACGGCGTGACCTTCCCCGTCGAGGGCGGCGACGAGGCCTTTAGCGGCACCTACACTTTGGCCGATGGTTCGACCAAGAAGATCTCCAAGATTCCGTCGGTGGAGATCAAGGGCGTGACGGCATTCGATAACTTCCTGGCCGACCTTAAGGAGCAGCCGTGGGTCGAGGCATGGAATTCCAACATGTTCCTGCGCCTGTTCTTAAACCCGGTCATTTTGGTCCAGAGCCTGCCGATCGTCTTCAAAGGCTTCCTCATGTCGCTCTCGATCGTGCTCGTGGCGTTTCCGCTGGCAATCCCCTTTGGCTTTGCCTTGTCGCTCATGCGCATCTCCAAGTCGCGCATCCTGCGTTGCCTTGCCGGCATCTATGTGAATATCATTCGCGGTACGCCGGCGTTCCTGCAGATCTATATCGCGTTCTTTGGCCTGCCGTTGGCCGGCGTCAAGGTGGACGACTATGTCTTGGGCGTCATCGTCATGGCCATGAACTCGTCTGCCTATCTGTGTGAGATCTTCCGTGCCGGTATTCAATCGATCCCCAAGGGCCAAAACGAGGCTGCTCGCTCTCTGGGCATGAATGCCTTCCAGACGCTGCTCTACGTTATGATTCCGCAGACGTTCCGCAATGTTTTGCCTACGCTGACCAGTGAATTTATCCTGCTTTACAAGGATACGTCGCTGCTTGCGGCCGTGGGCGTGGTCGAGATTGTCATGAACGCCCGTACCATCGTGGCAACGACGGGCTCCATTACGCCGTACGTGGTTGCCGCCCTGTTCTATCTGGTCATCACCCTGCCGCTCGCTCGCTTGGTGAGCGGTCTTGAGGCGAGGCTTTTGGGCACGGCCGAGACCAAGAAGAAGCGTCCCGCCAAGAGCGCCGGACAGGTTGTCGCGACGCCCGCCGATCACATCGCCGGTCTGTAAGGAGGTCCTATCATGAGCGAAACCAATAACTCGAACGAGGTCGTCGTCAGTATCAAGAACCTCCAAAAGGCCTTTGGCGATAACGTGGTCCTGCGCGACATCGATCTGGATGTGCATAAGGGCGAGGTCGTCGTAGTCCTGGGTCCCTCGGGCTCGGGCAAGTCGACGATGCTTCGCTGCATCAACCGTCTGGAGCATCCCACGAGTGGCTCGATTGTCGTTGAGGGTGTGGACGTGTGCGCCAAGGGCGTCGACCTTAACAAGGTGCGCACGCATCTGGGTATGGTGTTCCAGCAGTTCAATTTGTTCCCGCACCTCTCAGTCAAAAAGAACGTCATGCTCGCGCAGCAGAAGGTGCTCAAGCGCAGCAAGGAAGAGGCCGAGAAGATTGCCGTCGAGGAGCTGACCAAGGTCGGTCTGGCCGAGCGTATCGACTTTATGCCGAGCCAGCTCTCGGGCGGCCAGCAGCAGCGCGTTGCCATCGCCCGCGCCCTGTCGATGAACCCGCACGTCATGCTCTTTGACGAGGCCACCTCGGCGCTCGACCCCGAGCTCGTGCGCGACGTCTTGGGCGTCATGCGCGACCTGGCGCGCGACGGTATGACCATGATCGTCGTGACGCATGAGATGGGCTTTGCCCGCGATGTCGCCGACCGCGTCGTCTTTATGGACGGCGGCGTCATTGTGGAAGAGGGTACGCCGAGCGAGGTCTTCGACCACCCCAAGAGCGAGCGCACCAAGGCGTTCTTGGGCAATATTTCGTAGCCGGTTGATGTAACTGCCGTTACAAAAGAGCGGGGGCTGGACCTGAATCCAGCCCCCGCTCTTTTGTAGGGATGGGGATGCGCTGTGATACAGGCTCTTTTGGAGGCCTGGTTTCGTTACGCGAGCTCGGCTCCGAGGGCCTTGCAGGCCGCCTCGCCCTCATCGTCGGGCGCATCGTAGCAGATGGTGGAGTCCACGACGTTGACGCCGGCCTCGTCGGCGTCGGCTTTCCAGTTATCCATCCACTCGCCCTCGGCCCACGAATAGGAGCCAAAGAGGACGACCTTCTTGTCGCCGAGGACTTCCTTGACCTCATCCCACATCGGCTGGAACTCGTCGTACTCGAGCTCCTCGGACCCCATGGCGGGGCAGCCGAAGGCGAAGGCGTCATAGTTGGTGACCTTGTCGGCAGAGAAGTCGGCGCAGGAGATGACCTCAGCCTCGGCACCCGCGGACGTGGCGCCTTCGGAGACGAGGTTTGCCATGGCCTCGGTGTTGCCCGTGCCGCTCCAGTAGACGACGGCGATCTTGCTCATGTTGAGTCCTTTCAGTTGTGCGGCAGGTTGCCGCGGCTTCTATGTTCTATCGGGTTGCCTGGGCAAGTTGCGCCAAGCTGCAGCCCTGCTGATAGACAAAGGTGAGGTATTGAGTGCAAGCGCGGTAGGCGTCAAACATCGCAAGCGCTTGCTCGACATTCGTGTAGACCTTCCAGGCCCCAAAGACCTTGTAGTTCTCGCCGCGCTGGACGATAAACTCGTGCACGTCGTCGTAGGGATATCCAAGGAAGTAGCCTATTTCGTGCGGAAACTCGCAGGTGCAGTCGTTGCTGCAGCTAGCTTGCTGGGGTAGTGCGCATCGAGTCTGGCTACAAGCGCATTCCGCGACGTTATTGCTCGCGAGCGTGATGCGTGATGCCAAATGCACAAGGCATGTCGAAAGGTCTCTCGTGTCGTAGCCTTCCGAGGCGAGCGCTGTTTGGGCGCGAGGGTCTGCGAAATAGGTGGCGAGGCTTTTGGCTCGGTACACGTACACGAGTGCTCCGCAGGGCCGCCAGACCAAAACACTCAGGTGGATGCCGAGCGGGTCAAGCTCGCGATTGCACTGGGCGATAACGTTGAGCAGGCGTGCTCGACGTTCTGCGATGGTTTCGGTTGTGGTCGAGCCGTTCCCGTGGGCGTAGGTGCCTGGATAGGTAAAGAGCGATGCCGGCTTGATGCCCGCGAGCGTGGGAGAGCAGTTGCGCACGACCGCTGCCTGAAACGTTGGGATATCTATGGTTCGAGTCACGGCGCTCCTTACGGATCTAAACTGTTAGCCTAGGAAAACTTATACACGAAAGTAAGCCATGGTCAACAAAAAAGTTTGAAGAGGGAAACTAATTGACCGAACAGACATGATTTTGGGTTAAGATGGGGACACCCCATGGGGGTATCTAGATAGTGCTACTTGAAAGGGGAGCGCATGAGTGACTTGCTCAACCCTGCGAATCTCATCGTGCTGGCCGTCATTGCCGTCGGCATGTTTTTTGGACTGCGTCGCATTGCCGCTTCGACACACGGGAAGAGTTGCTGCAGCGATGGCGCGCGCGGCAAGAAGGCCAAAAAGGTTGTTGTGGTGGATACCGATGCGTCACACTATCCCTATAGCGATGAGCTGCTCATCGGCGGCATGAGCTGTGACGGCTGCGCTCAGAACGTAGCCAATGCCCTCAATGCGCTGGATGGCGTGTGGGCAACGGTGACGTATGCGGACCACACGGCACGCGTGCGCTCTAGGCAGCCGGTTGATCGTGGTGTCCTCGAGACGGCCGTGAAAGACGCGGGCTACTACGTCATGACGCTGTAAGCGCCGCCCTGGATGCGCTTCCTTGGCTAGGCTCGTCCGCGCAGTTCGATGTCTTGGATGTCGTCGAAGTTGATGGCGATGTCTTTGAGCTTGAGCAACTTGAAAGCGGGGAGTACCTCATCGAGGATGCCGGTGCGGCTACGATAGCCGTACGTATCGTAATAGGTGACACGAACTAAATCGCCACGTTTGAGACCCTCGAGCTTATGTGAAAGCTCGAGGGCTTTTTCTTCTGTCAATTCGCACTTGGGCTCAACGGTGATCTCCTGCTTGCGCACGAGTTCGTAGTATCCCGTCAACGCGGCAAAGGGCATAAACTGTGCGGCGCGGTTGGCGCGCACGGCGCCGTTGGCGGTGAGGTTGGGGTCGGCGGCGCGGCGTCTTCCCTCGGGGTCCGCCAAGCGCTCGAAGGCGGTCGGCGGCCTCATGGGCTGCTGTTTGGGTTTAGGCACGATGCCCTCCAACCTGATCGTTGCGTTCGCGCGCGGTGGCGCCGGCGGTAAAGCTCAATCCCTTGACCAGGGCGTTTTTGCCGTATTTGCCTTTAACGGCCAACACAGCACGCGCCAGGTCGCGCTCGCGCTCATCGGCCTCGACATCGCTAAACAGATCGATGGTGGCGAACTCCTCGGGCATGAGGTTGCCAAAGCCCAGATTGATGCGCTTAACCGGTCGCTTGGGGTCGACCGTTTGCGCCCACAGCTCATCGAAATACCCCATGATCTTCTTAAACGAATTCGTGCGCTCGGGCAGCTTGCGGGATGCATTGGAATGCGCAAAGAGCGCGGCATAGCCACCGCGCGGTTTGCCGCCATGCTCTCCCACAAAGATGCCGTCGATCGCCTGCGCCTCTCGCACCAAACGCCGGCGTTCGTCATCGCGTTGGACGGGCTTGGGCGCGCGGGGCGCGAGTTCGGGGCTGTCGGTCGCTGCGGGCTCGATGCCCGAGGTGCTCGAGCGCAGGTGCCCACAGCCGTCTATATACTGCGCCGTGCCGCTGGCGTCGAGCCGGCGTATGTCGGCGCGTTCGCTCGCATAGCCTACAAAGAGCGAGATGCTGTCGCACACCACGTGCTTGTCGATTAAGTCCAGCACAGCGGCATCGACCATCTCGCGCAAGACGGTGTAAGCCTGCTCGTAGGCATAGCCCTTCGAGAGCACCTGTCCCGTGGTGGTTGAGGTCGCTTGCGGACGATAGGCCTGGATGTCGGCGATGGTTGTCGGCTCGCGACCGAAGGCATGGTCGATGAGATACTCGGCATTGACGCCGAGCTCGTCGTAGAGCAGGTTTTCGTCGAGCGCGGCGACCCCCATCAGGTCGTAGACACCGTATTTCTCGAGGCGGGCCGCCACGCCGGGGCCGATGCCCCAGATGTCGGTGATGGGACGGTGCGGCCAGATCTCCTTGCGGAAGGTTTCGTCGTCGAGTACGCCGATGCGGCTGGCTACGTGCTTGGCGGTGATGTCGAGCGCCACCTTGGCCTGAAATAGGTTGGGGCCGATGCCAACCGTCGCCGTGATGCCGGTGCGCCCCAGGACCTCGTCGCGCAGCATGCAGGCGAAGCCTTCGGCATCGGTGTGGTAGAGGTCCAGATAGGGCGTTACGTCGATAAAGCACTCGTCGATCGAGTAGACGTGCACGTCCTGTGGGCTGACGTATTCAAGGTAAATGCCGTAGATCTGCGCCGATACCTCCATGTAGTGCTGCATGCGCGGCACGGCCTTGATGTAGTCGATGCCACCGGGGATCTCGAACAGTCGACAGCGGTTGTGAATCCCTAAGTCCTTCATGGCCTGCGTGATAGCGAGGCAGATGGTCGTGCGTCCGCGCGATTCGTCGGCAACAACCAGGTTGGTGGTGAGCGGATCGAGTCCACGGTCGACGCATTCGACGCTGGCGTAAAACGTCTTGAGGTCGATGCAGATATAGGTGTGCTGCTCGTGCGCCATCCGTGCCCCTCTATCAAACACATGTTCCTATCGAATACCTGTTCGATAATACCCGCTCGACCGGACACCGTCAAAACGTGCCAAAAAGGGACAGGTTTATTCTGGTCGGTAAAACGCTTGACCTGCCAAAACAAACCTGTCCCTTTTTGGTCGGTTTTTAACGCAGCCCTAAAGAGCGCGAAACAGCTCGGAAAAGCTCGCTTCGTAGCATGGGCCTAACGATTGATGCCGCTTATACGCACGGAAGGTTGTGGAAAAGATGGTCAACTATGGGTTTGGTATGCCGACTCGCCTTGTTGCGGATGGGGATGTGGCTCGCTGGTGCGGGCGATTGGTTGCCCACTATGGCGGCACCAAGGCGCTGGTCTTGCTGGGAGGCGACAAGCACACGCGCGATGAGCTTGTCTCGGCGGCACTCGGCTCGGTTGATCGGGCCCTACTCGAGCGTGTACTTTTCCGCTGCGGATCGGTTGAGGGCGACGGGGGAGACGAGCTGATCGACGAAGCCGTGGCCCTGGCGACCGACGAAGGCGTGGACTTTGTCCTGGCGATTGGCGATGCCGATACTGCCGGCTTTGCACGCGAGCTCGCCCGTCGCATGGCGGCGCTCGATGCCGGCGAAGACGGCTTTGTGCCTTATGGATGCATTGTCTCGGGGGGCAAGGTGCCTGCCGTCGTGGGTGCCGGCGAGGTTCCCGTTTTTGCCATCATCGCGCCCGAACTGCTGGAGGGCATTGGGTCTCCTCTGCGCGAGCTGCTCGGCAGTGTGTGCGCCGCGGCCTAGTATTTGGCATAAAGGGATGGGTTATTTTTGGTTGGTAAAGCGTTTGACCTGCCAAAATAAACCTGTCCCTTTTTGGTCGGTTGCCGTTTGGGGGCCGATTGGCAACGCTCGCTGATTATAGTCTTGACCTGCGCTAGAATAGTGGCATCTGAATGTCCGGGCGCATGGAGGCGTGCGCCCGTATGCTGAGGAGGACTCTATGGCAACTGTTGCCGCACCTATCGATGCTACGTCGACTGCCGCTTGGAAGGCGCTCGAGGCTCATCAGGAGAAGCTCGAGGCTGAAGGTATCGACCTCAAGGCCTGGTTCGCTGCTGACGCCGACCGCGTGAACAAGCTGAGCTTTGATGCCGGTGACCTGCACTTCGATCTGTCGAAGAACCTGGTGACTGATGAGACCGTCAAGCTGCTGTGCGATCTTGCCCGCGAGGTGAAGCTCGAGGAGCGCCGTGACGCCATGTTCTCCGGCGAGCACATCAACACCACCGAGGACCGCGCTGTCCTGCACACCGCGCTTCGCCGTCCGGCAAGCGAGAAGGGCCAGCTCATCGTTGACGGCCAGGATGTCGTCGCCGACGTGCACGAGGTCCTCGACCGCATGTACGCCTTCGCCGAGCGCGTGCGCTCCGGTGAGTGGAAGGGTGTTACCGGCAAGAAGATCGAGCACCTGGTGTCCATCGGCATCGGCGGCTCCGATCTGGGCCCGGTCATGGCTTACGAGGCTCTGCGTCCCTATGCTGACGCCGGTATCGACTGCCGCTATATCTCCAACATCGACCCCAACGACCAGGCCGAGAAGCTTAAGGGCCTGGATCCCGAGACCACGCTCGTGATCATCGTCTCCAAGACCTTCACCACGCTCGAGACCCTCACCAACGCCCGCGAGGTCAAGACCTGGATGCTCGAGCAACTCAAGGCTCAGGGCGCCATCGACGGCTCCGATGAGCAGAACGCCGAGGCCGTGGCAAAGCACTTCGTCGCCGTCTCCACCGCACTCGAGAAGGTCGAGGCCTTCGGTATCGACCCCGCCAACGCCTTCGGTTTCTGGAACTGGGTTGGCGGCCGCTATTCCGTTGACTCCGCCGTGGGCCTGTCGCTGATCGTCGTGCTCGGCCCCGAGCGCTTCCAGCAGTTCCTCGAGGGCTTCCACGCCATCGACGAGTACTTCTGCAACACCCCGCTCGAGAACAACGCCGTCGCGCTGATGGGCCTGCTCAACGTCTGGTACGTCAACTTCTTCGGTTCCAAGAGCCACGCCGTGCTGCCGTACTGCCAGTACCTGCACCGCTTCCCGGCCTACCTGCAGCAGCTCACCATGGAGTCCAACGGCAAGCATGTCCGTTGGGACGGCAGCGCCGTGACCTCCGACACCGGTGAGATCTTCTGGGGCGAGCCCGGCACCAACGGCCAGCATGCCTTCTACCAGCTGCTGCACCA
>URWS01000060.1 GCA_900551605.1 uncultured Collinsella sp.
TCTACACTTATGCGATCGTCGGCAGCGTCAGATGTGTATAAGAGACAGATCACCGGCCATGTCGCCGTGACCGTCGTGGGCGGCGTGAGCTACAAGCCCCAGACCGCGGCGCTCAAGTACGGCTGCGACATCCTGGTCGCCACGCCGGGCCGTCTGGTCGACCTGATCGAGCAGGGTGCCTGCCACCTGGACGAGGTCAAGGTGCTGGTGCTCGACGAGGCCGACCGCATGCTCGACATGGGCTTTTTGCCTGCCGTTCGCCGCATTGTGCGCGAGACGCCGGCCGAGCGCCAGACGCTGCTGTTCTCGGCGACGCTCGACGAGGAAGCCGTGGGCGAGATCACCGACCTGGTGAGCGACCCGGCCCGCGTGGAGATCGCGCCTGCCACGTCGACCGCCGACACCGTTGACCAGTTTGTGTTCCCGGTGTCCATCGAGGCCAAGAACAACCTGCTGCCCGAGTTCCTCAAGAAGGAGGGCCCGGAGCGCACCATCGTCTTTATGCGCACCAAGCATCGCGCCGACAGCTGCTGCCGTCGTCTGGAGCGCAAGGGCATCAAAGCCGCCGCGATCCACGGCAACCGCAGCCAGGCCCAGCGCGAGCGCGCGCTTTCGGCCTTTCGCGACGGCACCGTCGACGTGCTGGTGGCAACCGACGTCCTGGCCCGCGGTATCGACATTAGCGACGTGCGCTACGTCGTGAACTTTGACGTGCCGGCCGAGCCGACCGACTACATCCACCGTATCGGTCGTACCGGTCGTGCCGGTGAGCTGGGCTGGGCCATCACGTTTGTGACCGAGCAGGATGTCGATGAGTTCTACGAGATCGAGAAGCTCATGGACAAGACGGCAGATATTTACGAAGCCGGCGATCTGCATGTGGGTTCCAACCCGCCTACCGTCGATCCCGAGCGCGATCCTTCGGCCTTTAAGGTGAAGAAGAAGACCAAGCGCGGCAAGTCCAAGAGCAAGAAGAAACTTGAGCAGGCGCGCCGCGACGGCAAACGCAACGGCGACGATTACGGTGATGTGGCTGGTCGCTCCAACCGCGGACGCGACGAGCGCCGTGGCGACGGCGAGCGCCCGAGCCGTCCTAAGCGCGGCGGCAAGACCCGCGTGCGCGAGGGCGTTCAGGCCCGCGTGGACGAGGCTGTTGAGAGCGTGGCCCGCGAGGTGGCTGCCGAGGAGCGCAACGGTGCTGCTGAGCAGGCCCCGCGCGGCAACCGTGCCGAGCGCCGTGCCAAGCAGTTCCAGGGCGAGGCACATCGCCGTCGTCGCGAGGACGAGGACCGCGGCGGTCGCCGTCACGTTGAGCGCGAGGACGAGGGCCGTGGTTCGCGCGGCGGCAAGCGCGGCTCGGGCGACCGTCGTCGTTCCGGTCGCGATGGCGAGCGCGGCGGACGTGACGAGCGCCGCGGCGGCGAGTCCCGCGGTGGGCGTGGTGACCGTGGCGGCGAGACCCGCGGCGGCAGGCGCTTTGACGAGCGCGAGGGTCGCGAGGGCGGCCGCGGCGGTGAGCGTCGCGAGGGCGCACGTGGCAACGGCAGCCGCAGCGGCGCTGGCCGCTCTAGCGAGTCGCGCGATCGTCGCGACCCGCGTGCCAGCCGCGATCGTCGCGATGACTGGCGCAACTACGACGACACCCGCGAGGAGCGCCGCGGCGGCTACCGCGGACGTGGTGGCAACCAGGCTGGCTCCCGCGGCGGTCGCTCTGGCGGTCGCGATAACCGTGGCAGCTATGGCAACAACCGCGGTGGCAAGCGCGGCGGCAACTCCCGTCGTCCCGGCGACGGCGGTGGCAAGCGCAAATAACATACGCATCGCACGCTAGAGCGATGCGAACCAAGGGCCCCGAGCAAAAACTTCGCTCGGGGCCCTTTTGTTTGTCGTATCCGACCGCTAGTTCGGATGCGATTTCCTCGGGAATGCATGTGGAGGGTCGCGAAGACCCGTTTTCTGCCATGTGGCAATGGGTCCCATGGGGTGCACCGTGCATTTTTTGGAATATTCTGCAGTTCGAGCCGGCTGCATACGATTCGGCATCGCCAACGGTGGTCTTCGGATATCCCTAGCGATCGTTTTGAGCCAAATTTCGTCGTTTCCCGGAGCAAAGGGGTGCGTCATTCCCGCTATGTCGGGCCACAAAATGATGCGGCATCCTACGGTTTTGCCCACCCGCGGCAGTGCCGACGCGGTCACGTTGCAGAATACTCCGTTTTTTGCACGGTCCGGGATGGGGTACCTCAGGAGAATACGGCGGTATCTCATAAAAATATGCAATCTGCAGCGGGAATTATGCAAAACGAAGGCTAGGCGCCAAAGCGAGGAGCGTTCTGCGTGCCATATACTCTGTCTAAGCATGCGGGCGGCTTGCTGTGTTGCCAAGCGCAGGGGAGGATGTTCGGTGAACGTGTTCGAAATTGTGTTTAGTCCAACGGGTGGAACGGAGAGGGTGTCTGGCCTTGTGACCGGGGCACTGGACGGGAATACCGTTACCGTCGATCTGACCGATAGCGGGCAGGACTTCCACGGGGTCTCGATGACGAAGGATGACGTGGCGGTTATTTCCGTGCCATCATATGCCGGTAGGGTTCCGGCCGTGGTGGTCGACCGTTTGGGTATGGTGCGCGGCAACGGAGCGCGCGCCGTTTTGGTCTGTGTATACGGAAACCGCGCGTTTGAGGATACGCTCGTAGAGCTGGAGGACGTTGCGAAGAGCGCCGGATTTAGGGTGGTTGCGGCCGTTGCTGCCATTGCAGAGCATTCCGTTGCACGTCAGTTTGCTGCTGGGCGACCGGATGCTCAAGACGTGGCACAGCTTGCAGAGTTTGCGCAGCGGATCCGGCAAAAGTTACTGGATGGGGATATGTCCGAGCCCTCTATTCCCGGCAATCGTCCTTATAAGCAAGCTGGAGGCCACAGCATGGTGCCCCAGACTACGGAGGATTGCGTCTCCTGCGGTGCCTGCACTGCGTCGTGCCCTGTTTGTGCTATCGACAAGGACGATCCCAAGCAGGTGGATGGCGAGGTGTGCGTCTCCTGCATGCGGTGCGTCGCTGTATGCCCGCGGGGTGCTCGCAAACTTGACCCTAACAAACTTGCCGCTGTTACTCAGATGCTGAGCAAGGCTTGCGTCGAGCGCAGAGAATGTGAGCTCTTCATCTAGCGCAGGAGCGTCAATCAACTTTTCTCCGCCGCCTCCGAAAGGCGGCGGCATCCCTTCTCTAAGTTGCGGTGGAATACGGACTGCTTTTGCCTTTCAAACGGCTTTTCAGTCCCTATTTCACCGCAACTCACAATTGGTGCATTGGGGTCAGAGCAAGGAGTGCCCCAGGTGCCGGCAGGAAAGGAACGTCCCTAAGTGCCGCATTCTGGGTAACGCGTTTTATCAAATATGGCATTTATCTGCGGTAATGTTCTTTTTCACCGCTGAGGGTGACATTTTATACCGCCTGCCGAACCGTGTGGAGACCTAACAACTTTTTAGGTCAGTGTTGTGCGTGTAGCATTTTTGCCCGGCCTCGCCTCCGGGCTGCCATGTGAGAGGGGATCTTATGGCACGACTGCACGTAATGGAACGCAGCCACGCTCAGGCCGTCATGGACGATCTGCACGATGCGCTTGGACGCCGTCTGGCGGTGAGTTCGCTCGCCCCGTGTCCCGTTGAGTTTACGGCAGCGCTCGTCAACCTGTGCTCCACCCAGAGCTGCGGCAAGTGCACGCCCTGCCGCGTGGGCCTGAGCGCGCTGAGCGATCTGCTCACCGATGTGCTCGAGGGCCGCGCCGACGAGTCCACACTCAACTTGATCGAGCGCACCGCCCGCACCATCTATCTTTCGAGCGACTGCGCCATCGGTTACGAGGCCGGCGCTATGGCGCTTACAGCTATCCGCGGTTTCCGCGACGATTTTGAGCACCACATCCGCGAGCACTCCTGTGGCTTTGACCGCGAGGCCCGCGTCCCGTGTGTCTCGGGCTGCCCGGCGCACGTCGACATTCCCGGTTACATCTCGCTCGTCGAGGCAGGCCGTTATGCCGACGCCGTCAAGGTCATCCGCAAGAACAATCCGCTGCCGCTCGTCTGCGGCCTGGTGTGCGAGCATCCCTGCGAGATGCACTGCCGCCGCGGCATGGTCGATGACCCCATGAACATTCTCGCCCTCAAGCGTTTTGCCGTTGAGCACAGTGACCTCAACGACCACAAGCCGCATGTAGTGGACAACACCGGTAAGCGCGTCGCCGTGATCGGCGGCGGCCCGGCCGGCCTTTCCTGTGCCTACTACCTAGCCGTGATGGGCCACAAGGTGACCATCTTTGAGCAGCGTCACCACTTGGGCGGCATGCTGCGCTACGGCATCCCCAGCTACCGCCTGCCGCGCGAGCGCCTGCAGGCCGAGATCGACTGGATCTTGAGCGCCGGCATCGACGTGGAGCTCGACCACTCCGTGAGCGGCGAGGAGCTCGCCCGCCTGCGCGACGAGTTCGATGCCGTCTACCTGGCCATCGGTGCCCACAGTGACAAGAAGCTCGGCCTTCCGGGCGAAGAGGCGCCCGGCGTGGAGTCGGCCGTCAAGATGCTGCGCGCCATCGGCGATGACGAACTGCCCGACCTGAGCGGCCAGCGCGTGTGCGTCATCGGCGGCGGCAACGTGGCCATGGACGTGGCTCGCTCTGCCGTGCGCTGCGGTGCCGAAAAGGTAAGCATCGTCTACCGCCGTCGCATCTGCGATATGACGGCTCAGGACGCCGAGATTGCCGGCGCCCAGGCCGAGGGTTGCGAGGTTTTGGAGCTCACAGCCCCGCTCGGTATTGAGACGGGCGAGGACGGACGCGTGAGCGGCCTGCGCGTGCAACCGCAGATTATCGGCGAGCCCCGTCGCGGGCGTCCGGCCCCGCGTGCCGCCGCCACGCCCGAGCGCGTCATTCCGTGCGAGCGCGTGTTTGTGGCCATTGGCCAGGATATCGATTCCAAGCCGTTTGAGGACATGGGCATCGCCTGCAAGTGGGGCTGCGTGGTCACCGATTCGGATGGCGCCGTGCCCAACTTCGACGGCCTCTTTAGCGGCGGCGACTGCCAGACCGGTCCCGCCACTGTCATTCGCGCCATCAACGCCGGCCGTGTGGCTTCGGCAAATATCGACCGCTACCTGGGCTTCGACCACAAGATCAAGCTCGATGTGGAGCTGCCGACCGTGCAGTTTAAGGGCAAGCACGAGTGCGGCCGCTGCGAGCTGGGCGAGCGCGAGGCCGGCGAGCGCATTCACGATTGGAATCTGGTCGAACAGGGCCTTACCGAGGAGGAGGCACGCCAAGAGGCGAGTCGCTGCCTGCGTTGCGACCACTTTGGCTTTGGTGCGTTCCGCGGAGGGAGGAACCTGGAATGGTAGAGCCCAACAAAACCACCGTCGGCGACAACAACGAAAACGGAGCGCACAACATGGTCAGGCTCATTATCGATAACTGCGAGGTCGTGGTGCCCGAGCACACCACGATCCTGGACGCGGCCAAGTCCGTCGGTATCCAGATTCCCACCCTGTGCTACCTGCGCGATCTGAACGAGATCGGCGGCTGCCGCGTGTGCGTGGTCGAGGTTGAGGGCTGCGACCAGCTGGTTGCCGCCTGCAACAACTACGTGCTCGATGGCATGGTGGTCCACACCAACAGCCCCAAGGCCCGCGAGGCCCGTCGCACCAACGTGCAGCTGCTGCTGTCCCAGCACGATTCGCAGTGCACGAGCTGCGTGCGCAGCGGCAACTGCAACCTGCAGACCATCGCCAACGACCTGGGCATTTTCTATCTGCCGTATCAAAGGCATTTGGCGGGCGAGGGCTGGGATTTCGATTTTCCCATCATCCGCGAAAACGACAAGTGCATTAAATGCATGCGCTGCATCAAGGTGTGCGAGAGCGTACAGGGCCTAGGGATTTGGGACCTGACCAACCGCGCCACGCATACCGCCGTGGGCACCCGCGGGCGCGTGCCGATCGGCAAGACCGATTGCGTCGCGTGCGGCCAGTGCATCACGCATTGCCCGACGGGCGCGCTGCGCGAGCGCGACGACACCGAGACCGTGTTTGACGCGCTTGCTAATCCCGACAAGATCGTGCTGGTGCAGATCGCGCCTGCCGTGCGCAGCGCCTGGGGCGAGGAGCTCGGCATATCTCGCGAGGAGGCAACCGTCGAGCGTCTGGCCTGCGCACTGCGCCGCGTTGGCTTTGAGTACGTGTTCGACACCGACTTCTCGGCCGACCTCACCATTATGGAGGAGGGTTCCGAGCTGCTCGAGCGCCTAGGCGCCGCCGCTAAGGGCGAAGGCGACAGCCGCGGCTGGCCCATGTTTACGAGCTGCTGCCCGGGTTGGGTGCGCTTTGTGAAGGCGCGCTATCCGGAGTTTGTCGACAGCCTGTCCACGTCCAAGTCGCCGCAGCAGATGTTCGGCGCCATCGCCAAGACATACTACGCCAAGGTGCTGGGCGTTGAGCCCGAGCGCTTGTTCGTGGTGTCCGTGATGCCGTGCACGGCCAAGAAGGCCGAGTGTGCGCTGCCGAGCATGGTGGGCGAGGACGGCACGCCCGACGTGGACGTTGTACTGACGGTGCGCGAGATGGTGCGCATGATCCGCGCGAACCACGTGAGCGTGGATACGCTGGTTGAGGAGCCGCTCGACACGCCGCTGGGCTTTGGCACGGGCGCGGGTGTGATCTTTGGCGCCACGGGCGGCGTGATGGAGGCCGCCGTGCGCTCGGCCTATTACCTGGTGACGGGCAAGAACCCCGACGCCGACTTCTTTACCGATGTGCGCGGCCTGGACGGCTGGAAGGAAGCCGTTGCCGATATCGATGGCACCGGGGTACGCGTCGCCGTGGCACACGGGCTGGGCAACGCCGCCCGTCTGCTCGACGCGATTCGCGACGGCCGCGTGAGCTATGACTTCGTTGAGGTCATGGCGTGCCCGGGCGGCTGCGTCGGTGGCGGCGGTCAGCCCATCCACGACGGCTGCGAGCTGGCAGCCGAGCGTGGCCAGGTGCTCTGGGGCCTGGATGCCGCTGCGGACATTCGCTTCTCGCACGAGAATCCCGATGTCCAGGCGTGCTACCGCGAGTTCTTGGGCGAGCCGCTCTCGCCGCTGGCCGAGGAGCTGCTGCATACCGACCATCACGCATGGACGATGCCCAACGAGGGGACGTGCTAGCGATGCGCGCGTTTGATGTTGAGATGTCGCGCCGGGGGTTTGCCTCGGCGCTCGCCGCGGGCGCCCTGTCGCTTGCGCTCGCGGGCTGTGGCGGCGGGGCCGCGGGGGCCGGGTCTGCTGCAGGCTCGGCTGCCGCGGACGGCGTCAGTGCCGCCGCAGAGCCGGTCGAGGTGCATGTCGCCTCGCTCAAGGGGCCGACGTCGATCGGTCTGGTGCGGTTTATGGATCAGGCGGCCGATGGCGAGACGGACAATGAGTTCGACTTTGCGATCAACACTGCCGCCGACGAGATCGTGCCCAAGGTCATTCAGGGCGATGTCGATATCGCCCTAGTGCCCGCCAACGTGGCGAGCGTGCTCTACAACAAGACCGAGGGCGCGGTGCAGGCCATCGACATCAACACGCTGGGCGTGCTGAACGTGGTGACGGGCGACGCGAGCGTGGCCTCGTTTGGCGATCTGGCGGGCCATACTGTCTATATGACGGGCAAGGGCACCACGCCGGAGTACGTCATGAACTACCTGCTGGAGCGCGCGGGCTTGGCCGGTCAGGTGGCGCTCGAGTTTAAGAGCGAGCCTACCGAGGTGCTCTCTGCCCTGCTTGCCGACCCTGTCTCTTATACACATCTGACGCTGCC
>URWS01000061.1 GCA_900551605.1 uncultured Collinsella sp.
TACGCCCAGCTCGTGGGCGGCGAAGAAGGCTGCGGCTACGTTGTAGACCATATACAGGCCGTTGTAGCGTGTGGCGATGTGCACGGCAGCCGCGTCGGGCGTAGATCCAAAGACCAGGTCAAAGCCGTAGCCGTCGCAGCCGAGCTCCACGCTCGTCACGCGACGGACAAGCCCAGGGCGGGTCCAGCCGCACGAGGGGCAATGGTATGCGCCAAGCTGTCCGTACTGCACATAGTCGTACTCCAACGGTGCGTTGCACTGTGAGCAAAAACGCGAGTCGCTAATGCGGTCGGACTCGGTGCCCGTGGCACCGTCGATGCCAAAGGCGATGCTTGCATTGGGAACGCGCGCGGCGATCGAGGCGCACAGCGGATCATCGGCGTTATAGATGAGCGTCGTTGCCGGCGAAAGCTCCAGCGCGTGGGCGATGACGTCCTGGGTGTGGTCGATCTCGCCGTAACGGTCCAGCTGGTCGCGGAACAGGTTGAGCAGCACAAAGTACGTCGGCTTGAGTTTGGGCAGAACGCGTACGGTGTAGAGCTCGTCGCACTCAAAAACGCCCACGCGCTTGCCGCTGCTGGTGTGCTTAAGGCCGCCGCGGGCCTCGAGCAGAGCACCCACCACACCAGGCTCCATATTGTTGCCGGCACGGTTGCACACCACGGTAGCGCCGCTGGCAGCAACTGCGTCGGCGATGAGGTTGGAGGTCGTGGTCTTGCCGTTGGTGCCGGTGATCACCACGCTGCGGTCGACTAGGCTTGCGAGGTCGCTTAGCAGCTCTGGGTCGATCTTCATGGCGATACGGCCGGGAAGCACGCCACCCTGGCGTTTGAGGACAGAGCGCAGCCCCCAGCGGGCGATATCGCTCGAGGTGCAGGCGAGAGATGAGCGGAGGTTCATGAAGCCGTTCCTAACATAGATGACATGGTCGGGGCGATCGCGTCGCTAAAAGCCGTAGCGGCGTGCAAATTCCTGGGCAAGCTGCGATACGTCTTCGCAGGCGTTGGCCCAGGGGGCAAAGTCGGGGGTGTCCGAGATAATGCCGTCGGCTTCCCAAACCGCCTGGTGCGAGAGGTCCCAGGGGTCGCGTGGCTCGGGTCGGCAGGGAAGGTACGGCGTCTGGTACATGGGGTTCAGCAAGAAGAACGCGCCGCCCTCGCAACGGTTAGCGAACTCACGCAGCGCGCGCGTCGCCGGACGCATCTTGTTTGTTTTGAACAGCAGAATCGTGCGGGCGAGCAGGTACCAGGGGGAGTTCTCGAGGGTATCGGCCCCCACCTGCTCCTCGAGCTGGTGAGCCAGGGCAAAAAAGCCGTCCTGGTCTTCCAAGCGGGCGAGGGCGAGCAACACGGTGCCGGCAGCTCGGGTGGGATAACCTTCTGCCTTAAGGACGCGGCGGGCGTAGTTGGCAGCAGCATGGTAACGAGCGCTCGCCATGCACAGCTGCGAGATGGCCTCGAGCGTGTGAAGCCAGCCAATAAGCGCCGGCTCGCTCACGGTAAGGTCTGCTGCGGTGACATCGTCGGCCAAAACATTATTGGCCCAGTAGTGCGGGGCCTCCATGTCGAACCCGGGCACGCTTTGTTGCAGGTAGTCGGCCGTACTCGTCTCGAGCTTCATCAAGTCGCCCAGGCAGGCATCAACGGGCGTGTCCGCCAGGATGATGGCGAGCAGCTGCGCATCGACGGCAAGTGCATCGACGCGGACGATCTTGAGCAGCTCATCGCGCATATCGTCGAACAGACGGTTGCGCGTCTGCTCAAACTCCTCGTCGCTGCCCATGTCCTCGATGCGGCGAAGCTCGTCAAGCAAATGACGATGAACGCCGGCATAGGACAGCAGCGCTTGGGCATGCTCGGTCTGCGCATACTTGTGGGGGTTTGCGCTGATGTCGTTATGGACAAGCTCGCGTGCTGCATCGGTGAGTTCGGGGTGCGACGCAACGTAGGCGCGCTCCAGGTAGGCGGGGATGTAGACGCTCGGATCCATTAGAGGTCTCCTCCCTTAAACGGCAATCCCTGTTCGGCCGCGCGCAGGATTCGTTCGTCGATTTGGGAGCGCACGATTTCGTTGGTGGCGACCCAGGCGGCAAAGCTGGCGTTGTCGGGCGCGCCTAGGCCCTCCTGTAGCACCGGCGTCGCCTCGGACAGAGCAAGGACAAGCTCATCGGTGGAGCCCGGACCTACGTTGACGCGGGCATAGACGCCATCGGGAAACTCGGTTTGGAAGTAGAGCGCCTCGGCTGCGTGCGGGCACGAGCGTGCAAGGATGCGCAAGTAGTGCTCGGCGCCTTCGTAGTCCAGCTCGCGCCAGGCTGCGCTCATCAGTGCGATGAGCGTCCACGGGTCCAGGTCGCGCTCTGCGTCCTTGGGACGGCGGCGCGGCGGCGTGTTTGCAAGATAGGGCACGGAGTGGGCGGAACGAAAACGCTTGAGCTCCTCGGCAGGGTATTCGAGCTTTGCCATGGCAAGCATCGCGGTATGGCGGACGCCGGCGGGGTCGTTGGGCGCAAAGTCCAGGCTGCGATTCGCGGCATCCAGCGACATGCGGTAGCGGCCGCTAATGAGCGCGCGCGATGCCAAGGCGGCAAGCCAGCGCAGGTAGGGACGGCGGGTCAGGTCGCCTGCGGCCTCACGCTCGTAGGGGTCCTGCGCCGAGGCAATCTTGAGCGCCAGATCGTGCTCCACCTCGTCGCACTTGGACACCAGATACTGTACGTATTCCTCGTTGGATTCGGCGGTGAGCGCCGTCAGCATGCGCTGGGCATCCCAGTTGGCCGGATCGAGCGCGGCTGCCTCGCGGAGCATGTTCTCGGCTGCGGCTTCTTCTTGCTCTGCCTGGGCGTCGTCGGGGATAAAGGGGATGCGGTAGTCGACAGCCTCGACCACCTTGGCAATGAGGTGCCCGGCGCGGTCGCGATCGTGCACGATGAGCGGCGCGGGGTTGCGGGTGAATTGCTCCATTAGACGCTCGACGGCGGGGCCGTCAGTGAGCGGGATATTGTCGCGGCGCAAGGCCTCAAGAACGAGGCGATGGCAATCCTCTTGAATGGGATCGAATGCCATGGGGCCTCCTTTGCTGCAGTTAGGGTTCAAATATCTTTATATAAGGTTCTAGTTTACCCGCATGTGGCACACCGGGGGTGCCGCACTTGGACTTGCACCTTTGCACCACGAAGACGGATGTCGCACAAATGTCGGCACCTTGGACGACCGAGTGGTATCACAGTGCCGTAAACGGTCGATTTTTGGCGGCGAACGGGGCACATTTTGGAGGGGCACAGCCCTGTCCGGGATATGTAGTCAACCCTGATAAAACGTTTGCCCAGCTTGGGAGTATGAATGCCCCACAAGGGTCTTCAGGGATAGAAAAAACGTTTCATCATTGTTGGCTTTAGGTGAATAACTGACCAACCAGAACGGTAAAATAGTGTTTGTCTGAGCGTTGAGACGTTTAGACATTGCGTCGCTATCGCCGGCGACGCACAAAATGGTCCTAACGGAGCCAATCGGGTGCTCCGTTATATACGCAAGTCTAAGAGGGGCTTGTTTAGGAGGCACAGTATGGGACGTTTTACCAATCCTCGCGATCTGTACTTTGGTGAGGGCGCTCGCCACGAGGTGAAGAACCTCAAGGGCAAGAAGGCCATCATCGTTTCTGGCGGCAGCTCTATGCGCCGCGGCGGGTTCCTGCAGGACGTCGAGAACGACCTTAAGGAAGGCGGTTTCGAGGTCAAGCTGTTCGAGGGCGTCGAGTCCGACCCGTCCATCGAGACGGTCATGAAGGGCGCCGAGGCCATGCGCGAGTTCGAGCCCGACTGGATTATCGCCATCGGCGGCGGCTCGCCCATCGATGCCGCTAAGGCCATGTGGGTCTTCTACGAGTATCCCGAGGAGTCCTTCGATAACATCATCCAGCCGTTCAGCTTCCCCGAGCTGCGTCAGAAGGCTCATTTCTGCGCCATCTCCTCTACCTCCGGCACCGCTACCGAGGTCACTGCCTTCTCCGTCATCACCGACTACGCCAAGGGCATCAAGTACCCGCTGGCCGACTTCAACATCACCCCTGATGTCGCCATCGTCGACCCGGAGCTCACCTACACCATGCCCGCCAAGCTGTGCGCTCATACCGGCATGGACGCTCTGACCCACTGCATGGAGGCCTACGTTTCCACCTGCGCTTCCATGTTCACCGACGCCAACGCCCTGCACGGCATCCGCGAGATCGTCGAGTGGCTGCCCAAGTCCTATGCTGGCGACCATGAGGCCCGTCAGCACATGCACGAGGCTCAGTGCATCGCCGGTATCGCCTTCTCCTCGGGCCTGCTGGGCATCGTTCACTCCATGGCTCACAAGACCGGTGCAGCCTTTGAGAACGGCCACATCATCCACGGTGCTGCTAACGCCATGTACCTGGGCAAGGTCATCCAGTGGAACTCCAAGGATCCCCGTGCTGCCGAGCGTTACGCTTACGTGGCCAAGGAGATCCTGCACCTTCCCGGCGAGACCAACGAGGAGCTCATCGCTGCGCTCGTCCAGAAGATCCGCGACCTCAACGACCAGCTCAACATTCCGCAGTCCATCAAGGATTACGCGAATGGTGGCGTGAAGGTCGACGCCGAGAACCCGCAGATGGTTTCCGAGGAGGAGTTCCTCGCCAAGCTGCCCGAGATCGCCGCGAACGCCGAGCAGGACGCCTGCACGCCCGAGAACCCGCGTGAGACCAAGGCTGCCGACTTCGAGAAGATTCTCAAGGCCTGCTACTACGACACCGACATCGATTTCTAATCGACTCTTGTTATCGTAACGAGGGGCTCCGCACGTATCTGTACGGAGCCCCTTTTCTTTTTTCTTTTAGAGAATGGGATAGTTATGGCTGCAATTTTCAATAGCCCCAGCAAGTACATCCAGGGTCCGGACGAGCTCGCCAAGCTCGGCTCCTATGTCGAGCCGCTTGGCGCTAAGGCCCTCGTCATCGTGACGCCTTCGGGCAAGAAGCGCGTCGGTGCCAAGATCGAGGGCGGCTTTGCCGAGGCTAAGGCCGAGCTGCTGTTTGAGGACTTTAACGGCGAGTGCTCCAAGGGCGAGGTCGATCGCCTGGTTGCGCTCGCTCGCGACAACGGTTGCGACATCATCGTCGGCGTCGGTGGCGGCAAGATCCTCGACACCGCGAAGGCCGTCGCCTATTACCTGGAGTCCCCGGTTATCATTTGTCCCACCATTGCTTCGACCGACGCCCCGTGTTCGGCGCTTTCGGTGCTCTATACCGATGACGGCCAGTTCGACAAGTACCTCTTCCTTAAGGCAAACCCCAACATTGTCCTGATGGATACGACGGTTATCGCGGCGAGCCCGGTGCGCCTGACGGTTTCCGGTATGGGCGATGCGCTCGCAACCTACTTTGAGGCCCAGGCGACGCACGATGCCGACGGTGGCACTTGCGCCGGCGGCAAGGGCGGTATGGCTGGTCTGGCACTTGCCAAGCTCTGCTACGAGACGCTTATGGCCGATGGCGTGAAGGCCAAGGTCGCGTTGGAGAAAGGTGCGCTGACGCCTGCCGTGGAGCACATCATCGAGGCAAACACGCTGCTCTCCGGCATTGGCTTTGAGAGCTCGGGCCTTGCTGCTGCTCATGCCATCCACAATGGCCTGACGATGCTGCCCGAGTGCCACGGCATGTATCACGGCGAGAAGGTCGCCTTTGGCACCATCGTCCAGCTGGTACTCGAGGATGCTCCGACCGAGAAGCTCGAGGAAGTCTTGGGCTTCTGCATTGAGCTGGGCCTGCCGGTCACGATGAAGGAACTTGGCGTTGCCGAGCTTACGCGCGAGCAGGCCATGATTGTTGCCGAGGCCGCCTGCGCGCCCGATGACACCATGTGCAACATGCCGTTTGAGGTGACGCCCGAGATGGTCGCAAACGCCATCCTGGGTGCCGACGCGCTGGGCCACTACTATCTCATGGATGAGTAAATCAAGCTAAGGAAGGGGCAAAGTCGGCAGATGGCTTTGCCCTTTTTGCTATGGTGCAAAGGGATCAGGTTACTTTGCACCAATTGTTGTTGATGAAAGGGCGGATTCTCGTATGGCGCTTCCCATGGTATATGGCGGTCCCGGCCGGTATGTTCAGGGGCCGGGTGAGCTCTCGCGTCAGGGCAGGTATTTGTCATGGTTGGGCTGCGCTGCCTATGTCTTGTTTGACCAGGGCACCGAGGATCGGCTGTGCAGGCAGATCGTCGATGGATTTCTGGATGAAGATCTAAGCGAGCCGTTCTTTAAGATTTACAACGGTCCGTGTACGGAAGATGCCGTTGTCGAAATGGCTAAGGAAGCCCGGGCTGAGTATTGCGACATGGTGGTGGGTATTGGCGGCGGCAAGATGCTCGATATCGCCAAGGCCGTTGCGTTTTATGCCGAGTTGCCGTTGTGCGTATGTCCCACGGCGGCGTCGATGGACGGTCCGTGCAGCGCGATTTCGGTGCTGTGTCACGAGGATGGGTCGTTCGACCGCTACCTGATGCTCGAGAAGAATCCAGACCTGGTTGTGGTCGATACCAACGTGGTCGCGGCAGCCCCGCTGCGCATGACAGTCGCTGGTATGGGCGACGCGCTGGCAACGTACTTCGAGGCGCGTTCGTGCGCCGCGGCGCACGGCGCCAACGAGCACGGTGGCGCGCCGGGACACTTGGCCTTGGTTGCGGCTCGGGCCTGCTATGACACACTCATGGAGTGCGGCGTCGCTGCCAAGCGCGATCTCAAAAAGGGCCGTATATCGCCGGCGGTTGAGCGCCTGATCGAGTGCAATATTCTGCTCTCGGGTGTTGGCTTTGAGAGCGGTGGCCTAGCGCTTGCCCATGCCATCGCCAACGGCCTGACGATTCTGCCCGAGTGCAAGGCCATGCATGGTGAGGCCGTGGCATTTGGCCTGGTGGTGCAGCTGCGCCTGGAGCGTGCGCCCGAGCTTAATCAGGTGCTCGAGTTTTGCCAGCGCGTCGGTCTGCCGACGACGCTCGAGGAGCTGGGCCTTGACGAGATTTCCGATGCCGACCTGATGAGCGTTGCAGATGCGGCCTTTAGAAACGAACGCAATATGGCTAACGAACAGGCCAAGGTGACCAGACAAAAGCTCGTGCAGCTCATGCGCGAGGCATAGCTAGGCGCTTGATCGACCTTGTGCAATCGAGGCGGCGATAGGCATAGGCTATTTGCCTCAAAGGTGCGCCGCGTGTAATTTGCCCGAGGCGTGGGCCGATAGCGTATCATTATCTCTTGCTTGTTTGCACTGCTCAGGGAGGGGCCGCGCATGGCGCAGGAACACGATCTGTTTGATGACATTATCGAGATCAGCAAGGGTTTCGACTTTCTTAAAAACCCGCTTGGCGGCGTGACCGATGCACTCGATCCGTCGGCGCCGCAGTGGAATCCTGCCGACTACAAGGAGCGCCCGCGCGGCAACACCATTCCGTGCCTGACCTGCAAAAACGAAAAGAGCGGCTGTACCGCATGCATGGACGTGTGCCCGGTCAACGCTATCGAGGTCGAGGAAGACGCCATCGAGATCCTCGACTCCTGTCGCAAGTGCGGCCTGTGCGCCGCTGCCTGTCCGACCGAGGCGATCATCTCGCCGCGCCTGGCGCCTAAAAACCTGTATGACGATATCGTCTCCGCCGCTACGAGCCACGAGACCGCCTACGTCACCTGCACACGCGCCCTCAAGCGCATGCCGCTGTCTCTTATACACATCTCCGAGCCCACGAGACTAAGGCGAATCTCG
>URWS01000062.1 GCA_900551605.1 uncultured Collinsella sp.
CTGCCGTCTGGTCGCCTTCCATGACGTAGATCACGTTGCCATCCGAGATATAGACTCCCGGCCCTTCGTTGTCCACGTAGCCGGGGTCGTATGAAACGTTGCACAGTCTGCTCCCGTTTGCCGCATCGAGTTCAAGGGTCGAATAATACCCGCCATTCATTTGGCCTTTCTTGGCTCGATATATTGCGGCGCCGTACCATCGCTTAAATGTCTTGCCTTTGAGTAAACTGGTTGCCTTGCCGATAAGCTGCTCATCTTGGGTATAGCGCGTGGCTCCAAGTTCGATTCGGGGATAGTTACTGACCCCAAGCGCTGCGGGCGTACCGTCGAAATCGACGGTGATTGAATCGGGTTTGACGATATCGGTGAGGATTTCGATGGGGTAGCTTACGGTTTCAACCGCCGCCTGCGTTGCCGAGGCAGGGAGAAATGCGAGATAGATAATGCCCACGCCGACTGCGGTAATTGCAAACGCTAAGACGAGCAGGCCGATATAGGTGGAGCGTTTCACGGTGGGGCACCTCTCATGCAATATGCAATCATTAAGATAAATGATACAAGCTTACGACAATATTCAAAAGAAAGCGACCGCCCGGAATGAGAGGGCTAAAAGGCCCTATTGGGCTTCGATTTGATCTCTAATAGGAATATTTGCCTCCCCTCATTCTGGGCGAGGGGTCAAAATTGAGTTCACGAGTTTTGTGCAATACTATTCTCACTAAACCCGCTATTTTCACTATAAGCACTATAAAAACGACAGGGACGATGACGAGAACAATGTGGCGTGCGATAGCTAAGCCGTTTAAGCCGGACTCTGACCTTGAATCTCTGCCTCTATCTGTGCGAACGGGCTATTGTCGGTTCTCGATTCCATCACTGCGTTCTCGTTGGGTCTGGGGATCGCCAAACGTAGACTGGGCTTGATACCGCCTCTTTTTATTGGGGCGGTTTCTTTGTTGGACCACCACGAAGGTGCCTGTCCCCTTTGTGGTGGTTTTCGGTCTGTCTCGATCTGTAACATCTTGGCCGCTAAAAGTGGGCCTGGTGTTACGGATTTAGATTTTCGATTCGGGTGTCTTCTGTTTGTCTCAATCTGTAACAGGTAGAGCTCTATTTGCCGAGTAGTTGTTACAGATTGAGACAAGCGGGCGCCGCTGGTCATTTCATCTTGATTTGTAACATCTGGAGCCATAAACAGTCGCTAGATGTTACAGATTGAGATAGTAAGGGGATGAGGCCGCAGCGGGTGAGCGCGCCTGTCCCCTTTGTGGTGATTTTCCATGTCATGAGAGCACTCAGAAAATCTTATATATAGAGACTTAGATTTGTGTATAAGATCGCGCAAAGCTGGCAACAATACTTCTCGAACAACGTGAAGCCGCCCCGTAGGGCGGCCGCCCCAAGAGAGGTGATTCCATGAGAATCGATAAGCTAGCAATGACGTCGCGCGAGGCGCTACAGACCGCCATGAGCACGGCTGCCGATGCGCAGGCTGGCGCGGTGGAGCCGATTCACCTGCTGTCTGCCCTGCTCGGTACCGGCGAGCGCAATATCTCCGTGATCATCGAGCGCATCGGTGCCGACCCGGCCCAGCTCGCACGCTCCACACAAGATGCCATCGACCACGCGCCTAAGGTTTCGGGCGAGGGTCAGCAGATGGGCCTGTCCAACGAGCTCGTCCGCGTCATCGAAAAGGCCGAGAAGAAGGCCACCAAGATGGGCGACAGCTTTGTGGTGACCGAGCATCTGCTGATGGCACTTGCCGAGGACAAGGGCGAGGCTGGCCGCGTTCTGCGCGACGCAGGTGTCACCAAGGAGCGCATCGAGCAAGTCTACGAGGAGCTGCGCGGCGATGACCGCGTGACGTCTGCCGAGGACAAGACCCAGTTTGAGGCGCTGGAGCAGTACGGTCGCAACATCTGCGATCTGGCCCGCGCCGGCAAGCTCGACCCGGTCATCGGCCGTACCGATGAGATTCGCCGTACCATCCAGGTCCTGTCCCGCCGCACCAAGAACAACCCCGTGCTCATTGGCGAGCCGGGCGTCGGCAAGACGGCCATCGTCGAGGGCATCGCCCAGCGTATCGTGGCCGGCGACGTGCCGAGCACGCTGCGCGATCGCGACCTCATCGAGCTCGACATGAGCGCGCTGGTCGCCGGCGCCAAGTACCGCGGCGAGTTCGAGGACCGCTTGAAGGCCGTGCTCAAAGAAGTGCAAAAATCCGAGGGCAAGGTCATCCTGTTCATCGATGAGCTACACACCATCGTGGGCGCGGGTGCCACCGAGGGCTCCATGGACGCCGGCAACATCCTCAAGCCGGCGCTCGCCCGTGGCGACCTGCATGCGATCGGCGCGACCACGCTCGACGAATACCGCAAGTACATCGAGAAGGACGCGGCGCTCGCGCGTCGTTTCCAGACCGTGATGGTCAGCGAGCCTACCGTCGAGGACACCATCTCGATCCTGCGTGGCCTTAAGGAGAAGTATGAGATCTTCCACGGCGTGCACATCACCGATGGCGCGCTCGTGGCTGCCGCCGACCTTTCCGATCGCTACATTGCCGACCGCTTCCTGCCCGACAAGGCCATCGACCTGGTCGATGAGGCCGCAAGTCGCCTGCGCATGGAACTCGACAGCATGCCGGTCGAGATCGACGCCACCACGCGTCAGCTCACTCAGCTGCAGATCGAGGAACAGGCGCTCATGAAGGAGACCGACGACGCCTCCAAGGAGCGTCTGGAGGCTCTGCGCCAAGAGATTGCCGAGGTCCAGGAAAAGCTCAACGTGCAAAAGGCCGGCTGGCTCAACCAGAAGAACGCCATCGACCACGTGCAGGAGCTCAAGGGACAGCTCGACGAGGCCAAGAGCGAGGAGGAGCGTGCGACGCGCAACGGCGATTTGGGTCGTGCGTCCGAGCTGCGCTACTCCGTGATTCCGGGCCTGCAGCAGCAGATTCAGGATTCCGAGGCCGCACTCGAGGCGCAAAAGCAGCAGGACGGCGAGGGCCTCAACGAACAGGTGACCTCCGATGAGATTGCCGAGGTTGTGAGCGCCTGGACCGGCGTGCCCGTGTCCAAGATGATGCAGGGCGAGCTCGACAAGTTGAAGGGCTTGGAGAGTGAGCTGCATAAGCGCGTCATCGGCCAGGACGAGGCCGTCTCCGCCGTCGCCGCAGCTGTGCGCCGCAGCCGTGCGGGCCTCTCTGATCCGGACAAGCCCATCGGCAGCTTCTTCTTCCTGGGCCCCACCGGCGTGGGCAAGACCGAGCTCGCCAAGGCGCTTGCCGAGTGCCTGTTCGACGACGAGCGCGCACTCGTGCGTATCGACATGTCCGAGTACATGGAGAAGTTCAGCGTCCAGCGTCTGATCGGTGCGCCCCCGGGATACGTGGGCTACGACGAGGGCGGCCAGCTCACTGAGGCCGTGCGCCGTCGTCCGTACTCCGTGATCTTGCTCGACGAGATGGAGAAGGCCCATCCGGATGTATTCAACGTGCTGTTGCAGGTGCTCGATGACGGCCGTCTGACCGACGGTCAGGGTCGCCAGGTGTCCTTCAAGAACACGATTATCATCATGACGAGCAACGTGGGCTCCAAGGCCATCGCCGATCTGTCCGGCAAGGACGAGGAGGAGATGCGCCATCAGGTCGACGCGGCCATGGCCCAGACCTTCCGCCCCGAGTTCCTCAACCGTATCGACGATATCGTGGTGTTCCATCCGCTCGGTATGGCGCAGATCGAAAAGATCGTCGACATCCAGCTTGCCGACGTCCGCGCGCGTCTGGCCAAGGAGCGCATGACGCTTGCCGTCACCCCGGCGGCCAAGCAGATGCTCGCCGTGGGCGGTTTGGACCCGGTCTTTGGTGCCCGTCCGCTCAAGCGCCTGGTCCAGCGCGAGGTCGTGGACGCCATCGCGGCGGCCATCATCGACGGCACAGTGCGCGAGGGCGATCAGGTGACAGTCGATGTCGACAAGGACGGCGGCTTTACCGTCGTGTGCGACAACACGCCGGCGGCTACCTACGAGGTCCCCGACGCCGAGTAGATTTTTGGGACATGCCTTAAAATCTACCAGCCGTCTCTAAATGCCAAGGGCGGCGGATCCAATTGGGTCCGCCGCCCTTTTTCGTGCGACAATCGATGATATTGAACACGATTGCATGGCGAGGAGATATGCAGATGATAGACAAGAACAAGACGAATACGCCGTCGACCGATGCCGCACCCGCCGCGCCCAAGCCTGCGCCTAAGCCGGCACCCAAGCCGCGCGATCCCTACATCCGTGCCGAGAACGAGGACGACGACGGCTACGATCCCTACAGTGACCGACGCCCCGAGCGCGAGCCAATGTTCGAAGCCGACCCGTGGCGCTAGGAAACGTCCTCTAGCTGACGGAGTCGCGCGTTTCTGTCGGCTAGAGGCGTTCGTGTTTGCCCCCTCAACCGCTCGACATCCTTCGGGACAGTTAGAGAAAAACTTGCTTAATCATTAATCAAGTTACACGCAATCTTGCTTTCTAGCTAATCAAGAATCGCTATAATTTTGATTAGCTAGAAAGCAAGATTGGAGAATCATGGCATTCAACGACTTGATCGCCCAGAAAATAAAGGACTTTGAACAGCAGGGGGTTCCGCAGGTCTTTGAGCGAGACCTTGATCTAGGAAACCCACAGGAGCCAAAGCGCGACAACATCGTAAATGTGATTGTGGGGGCCCGCCGTTGTGGAAAGACGTATCGCCTGTATCAGGAGATGCGGCGGCTTCAGAGCCGGGGCGTCGAGCTTGACCGGATGCTTTACTTCAATTTTGAGGATGAGCGCTTGCGCCCGTATGAGCCATCGCTGCTGGCGGACGTGCTCGACACGTTCTATGCGCTGTATCCTGCTGCTCGAACCGAGGGCGCTTACATTTTCTTTGACGAGATCCAGGAAATTCCCGAATGGGGTGCGTTTCTGCGGCGTGTAGTCGATACGGAGAAAGCGACCGTCTATGTGACGGGATCTTCTTCTAAGATGCTGTCCTCAGAACTTAAGAGCGAGTTCAGGGGTCGTTCTCTTGTGCGAGAGCTTTTTCCGTTGAGTTTTTCGGAATACGTTCGATATAAGACGGGGAGCGTTCCCGAGCCAGATGCGACCTTTTCCCCGAGCGATGCAGCGCTGCTTCGACATCATCTGATCGGGTATCTTGAACGAGGGGGATTCATCGCGACACTTGAGCAGACGCCTGCAGACGCGATTCAGCTGCTACAGGAATATGCTTCGCGAACGGTCGCCATGGACGTCGTTGAACGTTACGACGTCAAGAACCCTCGCCTGGCATCGCTGTTCTTGACGCGGTGTATGGCATCTTCGGGACGAGAGCTGTCAGTGAACAAAGTGTACAACGAGTTCAAGAGCAGACAGATACCCGTCAGTCGTAATTCGCTCAGCGACTTACTTGAGTATTATGAGGACGCCTACCTGTTATTTTCTGTGCCGGAGTTCACGCGTTCACTGGCAAATAACATGCGGTCTGCGTCTAAGGTCTACGCTGTCGACCCTGCGATGTTTGGAGCATTCTCTCCCGCATCAGCATTGGACCAGGGCCAGAGGCTCGAGACCGCAGTGTTCAATGCGCTAAGAAGAAGGACTCCCGCGGTGAGGACCGGCTCGGTCTGCCGCCTGCTGATCAAAGAGAAGAGCAAAAGCCATGAGGTGGACTTTGTGGCTGGGGACGCGCTTCTCATGCGGGCTTATAGCCTGATTCAGGTGAGTGCGGATATGGCAAGTGAGAAAACGCGCGAGCGCGAAATTGCCGCGCTTGATGCCTCGATGGCCCAGTTTGATCTTGGCGAGTCGGCAATCGTTACCATGGATGAACAGACCGATATTCCATGCGAGCACGGTGTGGTACACGTTATGCCCGCATGGAGGTGGCTCCTTGCCTAATCATCTATGGACCTGTGGGGCCAGGACCTCCCGGCTCCTTCATCACGGTTAGGGAGCACCTTGCTGCGCCAGGCTAGTCCTGGGCTTTGATGCTCGGCAGCAGGATCTGCGCGAGGTAGTCGGTTTCGAGCTTAGTGGCACCATCGGCCTTGCCGTCTTTACCCACCAGGTCGTTCTTGATCTGACTATACGTATAGCGGTTGCCGGTCGTCAGCTCGACAAGCTCAACGGCCGTGTCCATGGGGTAGGTCGACACGGGGTTCTGCGTCCGTCCGTTGATGGTCTGGGGCACCACGTACGGATAGACGGGGCCGCTGGCGTAGACGGTATAACCGTTGCCTAGATTGGCCGCACCCAAAACCGTATCGCCTTCATCGGGCGTAAAGCTCTCGCCCTCGCGCACCGCGACGAGCGTCACGAGCGGCGTATTGGCGTCGTCGCCCAGATAGATGCATAGCGTGCTTCCGTTTTGCCAAGTTGCGACCTTGCCGTACCACTCGACGGGAATATCGAGCTGGTAGAGGTCGGTTGCCTTGTGACGGGCGTCGGCATCGCGGGCGGACTGTGCCTTTTGCGCGCTCACGGCATTGACGGCGGCGTCGCGCCGCGCGGTTGCCGCCTGCTGAAGTATCTTGGCGGCCGCGGCGGAGCTCGCACCGCCTTCCTCGGCATACTTGGCGGCGGCATCGATCTGGTCGTCAGTCACCGTGTCGGCCGAAGGCACCTTGAGCTTAAAGGCGGCCTGGGCACTTAAATCCTGTCCATCGCTCTTAACGGTGACCTGCGTCTTGGTGGTCGGGACGGTATAGACGGTGCCGTCGGCCGCGATGGGGGAGGCGGCGATGGAGAGCGTGTAATCGCCGGGCAGCAGTTTGATGCCGCGGCCGTGCTCGTCAACATAGAGTGTTTCGCTCACGGAGGAGCCATCAGCGTCCTGACCGCTCACCTGTACGGGAATCTTGGAGCCGGTGGAACAGTCGAGGCCCGCGGCATGCACGCCAATCTGCACTGACATCATCGTGTGGGCATTGGCGGCGGCAGCGGCAGCCTGCTCTTGCTGATATCCGTTCCAGGCAGCATAGCCTGCACCGCCGGCGACGAGCGCGACGGCTACGACACCGGCGACCATCAGATTGCGGCGCTTGGGCGACATCTTGCGATGGCGAACCTCGGCCTCGCGTGCCGAGGGAACGGACGGCAGGGGAATATCGCCCATGGCGATGGTCTCGTCCACGGCTGGTGCGGAACCCAGGCCAGGAAGCTCGCGGGTCAGCGAATCCTCGGCAGGCAAGCTGTCGAGCAAGACGGTTTCCTCGCCCGTGTCGGATTCGGGCTGATTGCCGGCCTCGCTTTCGTCCTCTTCGGCTTCGTCAGGAGCGTCTTTGGCGTCGCTGCCTTCGTCCTCAGTGTCTTCGTGCACCTCGTCCTGCGCGTCGACGGCCGAATCGCTAAACGAGAGCTCGTCTAGCGCGATCCGGTCAAGGCTCTCCAGGGCTTCGGCACATGCTTCCGCATCCTGGGCCGCATCCTCGCGGCCATACGTCTCATCGCTCATATATCCCCCAATGCAATATCGGCTCAACACTGTACCCAAAAATGGAGCAATATAAAGCGCATACGAAATATAAGATCCGATTTAACCCGAGTGCATTGTTCAGCCGCATCCTCGCGGCAGCAAAAAGCCCCCGGAACGCGAACGATGAACTGCCTCCCATTTCTTGGACACGAGAAATGGGAGGCTTTTTATGCGTGTCG
>URWS01000063.1 GCA_900551605.1 uncultured Collinsella sp.
TGGTTTCTGATGCGGCGCGCTGCGCGCCCCGCACAGGCTAAAGCCCGTAACAAAAAAGCTCGCCGGGTAGGCCGACGAGCTGCAAGTTCTTGGTCGCGGGGGCAGGATTTGAACCTACGACCTCCGGGTTATGAGCCCGGCGAGCTACCAGACTGCTCCACCCCGCAATGTCTGGGCGCCTCATGTGCGCAAGAAAGAATATTACGCGGGAGTTCGGTAAACGGCAAGGAAAATCTCGTAGAGCATAATTCCTTCATATTTAAACCCCTCAGCCCCTATCACCGTAAACGAATCGCAGCCGAGCGCCGTCGACGGCACGTATACAATGGTGCGCGTCCTTTTACGCCGACACCTGGAGTAGACATGCTGCTCGCTATCGATATGGGAAACACGCAGACGGCCATGGGTCTGTTTGACGGAGACGAGCTGGTGCAGTCGTGGCGCATGCCCACCGACCGTTCCTATACCGCCGACGAGATTCACGTGCGCCTGATGGGCTTCTTTAAGATGTACGACCTCTCGCTCGACGCAGTCGATGCAATCGCCTTTGCCGGCGTAGTGCCGCAGCTCTCGCGCGAGTGGCACGCCGTAGCCGACCGCATCGCAGCGGACGCCATCGTCATCGGCCCGCAGACGGCAGCCGTGACCAAGCTCCGCGCGGCACGCCCCCAGGCCGTGGGCGCCGACCGCGTTGCCAACGCCGTCGCCGCCGAGACCTTCTACGGCGCGCCGGCGATCGTGGTGGACTTTGGCACCGCGACCAACATCGACGTCATCGACGAGGACGGCTACTACATTGGCGGAGCGATCGCGCCGGGCATCCGCATCTCCATGGACGCACTCGCCGCCCGCGCCGCAAAGCTCGCCAGCGTTCCTCTCGAGGCACCCGAGCGCGCCATCGGCCGCGATACCGAGGAGTGCATCAAGGTGGGCGCCGTGATGGGCGCCGCTGCCATGGCCGAGGGCCTGGTCGCGCGCATGAAGCGCGAACTGGGTCGCGAGGACGCCACCGTCATCGCCACGGGCGGCCTTGCCGGCATCGTCGCCGATTCGACCGACGCCTTCGACGTGGTAGACGGCCAGCTCACCATCAAAGGTATCTGCGAAATCTACCGCCGCATGCAGGAGCAGGGATAGAGCAGGGGCTTAAGTCGAGCACGCCCGATGTCACAGCCCCGCAAACGTTCGCCAAGCCTATTCCTCAAAACTGAAAATTTTTCAATTTTGAGGAATAGAGACTCCTCGAATACGCCCAGCGCAGCGATATCGTGCATGTTTCCTATTCCTCAAAAACGAAAATTTTTCAGTTTTGAGGAATAGGGTGCTGACAACCCATTCCCCAGACAACAAGACCCTCCCCGGCACAGCCGAGGAGGGTCTTGTTGTCATCGCTATCTTTGAGCGCGGGCGCCTCGCGTTACAGTCCGCGAATCCGTACGGCCTCGGGCGGAAACTCCTGCTCGCCGGCGTCGGTCTTTATGGTCGCGCGACCCCAAATATCCAGGCCTGCGAACACGCCCACCGCGAGCGGCAAGCCGTTGGGCGACACCGCCGCGACCTGACGACCCAGCAGCGGCACCATGTCGAAGTAGTCACCCAGCACCGGAGCCAGCGGGCCGGCAGCTCCCTGTGGCGTGTTGGCGACAACCGCCCAGGCGTCCACGCGGGCGAGCACCGCGGCGGCCAGCGCCTCGACCAGTGCCTCGTCTGCCATATCAACGCCAAGCCCACTCAACGCCGCGCGCTCAATATCCACCGTCACCGCGGCAAACATGCCCGCGGCACCTGCACCGCCGTTGACGGCGACACGCGCGAGCGACGTCTCAAATGCGGGCGCGCCGCACACGATGTCGCTCGGCCACTGGATACCCACCTTGCCGGCAAGCCCCAGGCCCGGCGTTGCGGCCGTGCCCGCGAGCGCATCCATCATGCCCATCGCGGCCACAAACGGCAGGCCGTGGAACGCATGCATGTTCACATCGGGGCGCACGACCAGCGAAAACGTCAGCGAAGCATCGCCCGCGCTCCACGCGCACCAGCCCGCGGACACGCCCTCGCGACCCGCATTACGTGCGACGTCCAACTCGGTGCCGGCGGCAACAGCACTCATCTCAATCATCTACATACGCCCCAATTCGCCCACGATATGGCCCACGCGATCCTCGGGCTCCTTGACCTCGACGCCGTTGTAACGGAAGAATCGCGCCGGGTCGTGCATCAGGTCCTCGAGCGGCACCAGCACAAAGTCGCGCTCGCCAATGAGCGGATGCGGCAGGCGCAGCTTCTTGCCGCCGTGGGTCTCGCCGTCCATCCACAGCAGGTCCAGGTCGATGGTTCGCGGACCGTTGGCCTTGGCCTTTTTGGAACGGTCTCGGCCCAGCTCGGCCTCGATCTTCATGAGCTCGTCGAGCAGCACCAGCGGCGCCAACTCGGTCTTGATCTCGATGACGGCGTTGGCAAACGCGTCCTGGCGCGTCTCGTAGGCCGGCTCGCTCTCGTAGATGCGCGAGCAGTTGGACACGCAGGTCAGCGGAATCTCGGCAATCATGTCGCGCGCAGCGCGAATGTTGTCGCAGCGATGCCCCAGGTTGGAACCCACGGCCACAAACGCGCGGCGCGGCTGCGGCTTGGCAACGGCCCAGTAACCGTTCAGGAACTGCGCAAAGCCCGCAACGTCGTGCACGCGCACGATGTTGGCGCCGGCCTGGATGGCGCCCAGGCACACACCAAACGTAGCGGCATCGCGTGCGGCGGCCTCGGTCACGCCCGAGACGGCGCCCACAAAGCGCTTGCGCGACACGGCGCACATGAGCGGATAGCCCAGCGACGCCATCTTGGCGGTCTCGCGCTGGATGACGATGTCTTCGTTGGCCGTCTTACCAAAGCCCGGGCCGGGATCGATGCAGATACGGTCGCGCGACACGCCGGCATGGATGAGCGTGCGGGCCTGGTCGGACAGAAAGCCCATGACGCGGCGCATGATGGGCGCAGAATCGGGCAGGGTAAAGCGGCGGAGCTGCGAGGTGGGCACATAGGCTTCCTCACGGCGGGCGCTGCGGCGCATCATGGCGGCCAGGTGGTCGCTGGGCTCTGGTGCGGCTTCGGTGGCCGCGGGCACGGTCTCGGGTGCAGCGGCGGCAGAGGCAGCCTGCTCGGCAGCCGGCGTCTCCGGCTCGTCAACAGGCTCGGGCGCGGGCTCCGGCTCGCCAAACGGCAGCGAGGGCTGTACCACACCGCCCGGAAGCTTGGCCTCAGCCTTGGGCTCGCCCAGCAACTTGCCGCGACGGCGACGGGCCGGCTTCTCGGCCTCGCGCGCGGCCTCGGCAGCCGCCTCGCGTGCCTTCTCGGCAACAAACGCCGCAGCCGAGGTATCGAGCTGCACCGTCGCGTGCGTGCGTGCGGGCGCGGCGACCTCGCCGGCATGCATCACGATGACGCCGCAGGTGCTCGTCTTAACGAACTCGACCATCTTGGGATCAGTGAAGCCCGTCACGTCGTTGACGATCGAGGCGCCGCAGCGCACGGCCGCCTTGGCAACCGCCACATGACGCGTGTCGATCGAGACGATGGCGCCCTCCTTGGCCAGCGCGCGCACCACGGGCAGCACGCGGCGAGCCTCCTCGTCGGGGTTGACCGGGGTAAAGCCGGGGCGCGTGGACTCGCCGCCCACGTCGATGATGTCGGCGCCGGCGTCGAGCATCGCCAGGCCGTACTCGATGGCGGCATCGGGGTCGAAGTGCTCCCCGCCATCGCTAAACGAATCGGGCGTCACGTTGAGGACGCCCATGATGCGCGGACGGTCAAAGCTGAGCTCGTACTTTCCGCACCGCCATGTCTTGCTGTCGTTCGCCATGAACATCCTCCTAAAATGCCCACGCCGCCGAGCTTGGGGAGCTGGCGGCGGGGTCGCTTTGCACTCAGTCTTTCTATTGTATCCGCGCGCGCGGGCTAGAACGCAAACGCGGCCGCGATGTCGCAAGAAATCAGCAGGTCGGCATTTGCATCCTGATCGGTGGGAGCAAGGTTGCATATGGCCAGCGTATCGCCGGTAAAGTATCGCGTAAGGCCTGCCGCCGGATACACCACGAGCGAGGTCCCGCCCACAATGAGGGCATCGGCGGCGGCGATGGCGGCAACGGCACCGGTCAACACATGCTCGTCGAGCGGCTCTTCGTAGAGCACTACATCGGGCTTGATGCGGCCGCCGCACGCGGGGCACGCAGGCACGCCCGCGGCATCCTCGTGCTCGCGCGAGCAAATCCACTCGGCGCTATAGACCGCGCCGCACGACTGGCAAATGTTGCGATGGACCGATCCGTGCAGCTCGAACACGCGCTGTGAGCCGGCCATCTGATGCAGGCCGTCGATGTTTTGCGTCACCACGGCGTCGAGCTTGCCGGCGCGCTCCAGCTCGGCCAGCTTGGTGTGGCAGCGGTTGGGCTTAGCGTTAAGCGCGATCATCTTGGTGCGGTAAAAGTCGAAGAACTCGGCCGGATGCGCCTCGTAAAAGCTATGCGACAGCATGGTCTCGGGCGGATAGGCAAACTGCTGGTGATACAGGCCGTCCACGCTGCGGAAATCGGGGATGCCACTTGCCGTGGAAACACCAGCGCCGCCAAAGAAGACCACGCGCTTGTGGGTGTCAAACAGATCCGCCAGCGCGGCGGAGGCCTGCCTGGGGTCCGATATTGCCTGCGTCATATGAGTCCTCCGTCCTTGTTAGTCGGGCAGCGTTGAGCGACGTCCCAGCATGCGGCCTTTAAGTCAGCATGCGCGGATCCCACCCCGCCCCTGTTGCGCTAATCTTAAGCCTGCCAACCCCGTCGAAAGGACACCATGCCTCAGACTTATACTTTCGCCTCGTGGAACGTCAACGGCCTGCGCGCCGTGCTTAAAAAGGACCCAAGCTTTATCCAGATCGCGCAAGAACTCGACGTCGATATCCTGGCGCTGCAGGAGACCAAGCTGCAAGAGGGTCAGGTCGATATTGACCTGACCGGCTATCACCAAACCTGGAGCTACGCCGAGCGTAAAGGCTATTCGGGCACTGCGGTCTTTAGCCGCCAGGAACCGCTGCGCGTGCTGCACGCCGACGCGCTGCTACCCTACGCCGGCGAGGGCGAGGCGGCCGAGCTCGTCGCCCAAGCCGCAACCGAGGGCCGCGTCTGCGCGCTCGAGTTCGACAAGTTTTGGTTCGTGGATGTCTACACGCCCAACGCCCAAAATGAGCTCGCGCGCATCGATGTGCGCATGGCCTGGGATGATGCCTATCGCGGCTTTTTGACGGGACTCGAGCGCGAGAACGGCAAGCCCGTAGTGACCTGTGGCGACTTTAACGTGGCGCACGAGGAAATCGACCTTAAGAACCCCAAGTCCAACCGCGGCAACGCAGGCTTTTCGGACGAGGAGCGCGGTAAGTTTACCGAGCTGCTCGACGCCGGGTTTACCGATACCTGGCGTGCGGCAAACCCCGACGTTGAGGGCGTCTACAGCTGGTGGAGCTACCGCTTTAATGCTCGCAAGAACAACGCCGGCTGGCGCATCGATTATTTCCTGGTGAGCGACGCAATCGCCGGCAATGTGCGCGACACGGGCATCCGCGGCGACATCTTCGGCAGCGATCACTGCCCCGTCACCCTCACGCTAGAGCTCTAGCCCCAAGTAATTCCTGGGGGACGGAGGAAAACAGATCATGTGACCCCTCTCCCCCTATAAGCTGCGGTGGAATAGTTCCTGTTTGGGCAGCAAATAGCCAAAAACGAGAACTATTCCACCGCAAGTTCGTGAGGAAACGCGAAATGCCCTACAGTCCGTATTTCACGACGACTCGGTTGATGCGGCGACACCAGGGCTTGTACAGGACGGCCAAAAACACGCAGGTCGCGAATCCGTGCGTGATATCGAACGGTACGGCGGTAGCAAGACGCGCCACGACGCCCGCCCACGTGAGCGGTTGTACAAAACCGATGATATCGTAGGCGTTGATTACCACGCCGTATAGCAAACCCGAAGCAAAGCCGTAGGTCAGTAGCGCCGGCATGCGCACGGTGCCGTCGGCGCGATCAAAAGCACCCGCGCACGCCAGCGCGCCGCCAACATAACCAACCAGGCCCCAGGCAAACATCTGCCATGGCGTCCACATGCCCTGTCCAAAAAAGAAATTGCTAGTCAGCGCCGCCAGCGCGCCAACCATAAAGCCGTTACGACGACCGAGTGTCGCCCCGGCGATAATGGCAATGGCGCTCACGGGTTTAAAGTCGGGAATGGGTCCAAACAGGATGCGCCCCGCCGCCGCCAGCGCCGCCATCACCAGCGTTGGCATAATCTGGCGCAGGCCCGGTCGCGACACCTCGTAGCCCGCAAAGAACAGCGCAAGCACCAGCGCCACCACAACCAGCATGGCAAGCGCCGCCTGCTCAACGCCCGCCAGCAACGCCGCTGCCATCACCGCCGGCACCGCCAGCAGCAGCGGTATCTCCAGTTTTGCAAGCAAGCGCGAGAAACGACAGTCCGTCATCCCATCACGCCCTATAGAACACGTTGCCGGCAAAGAAGTCGGCCGGGGGCTCCACGCAGGCAATCTCGCCGTCAAACATCATGGCGACGTCGTCGGCTACCTGCTCGGCAAAGTCCAAATCGTGCGTAGCCATGATGACGGTGCCGCCAGCCTTCGCATGGTCACGCAAGGCACGGGCGATGATGCGACGGCTGGCCAGGTCCAAACCCTTGGTGGGCTCATCGAGCAATAGCAGCTCGGGGCCAATCAACAGCAGCTTTGCCAACGCAAGCAGCTGGCGTTGACCGCCCGAAAGATCGTACGGGTGACGCGCCTCCAAGCCCGCCAGACCCAGGCGCGCTGTCTGCTCCCGTGCTGCGGCCTCGTCATATCCGCAGGTCGAGGCCCATTCCATCAGCTCGTCGCGCACCGTCTCGGCAACCAGCAGGGCCTTGGGGTTCTGCGGCAGCAGCGCAGCCGAGGCCGCCCCGCGCACCATGCGACCACGCTGCAGCTTGGCAGTCTTGGCCAGCACCGAAAGCATCGTCGACTTGCCGCAGCCGTTACCGCCCACAACCGCATGCACCGCGCCAGCCGAAAACGACGCATCGAGCCCGCGCAGCACCCAGCCGGACGCTCGATCGTAGCGAAACCAGCCTTCCGACAGGGTGGTAGCCGACCCGCCGTGCATTTTTTGGAGTATTCTGCTTCCATCCGTGCGCGAGAAGGCTTCCGAGCCGTTCTCGAGCGACGTTTGCGCCACAAATTCGGACGATTTGTCCAATTCCGAACTTTTTTTCGCGCTCGATACGTCCCCGGGCGGCTCCAGAGAGCCCAAATTGTCCTCACGCCTGCTGAATACTCCTTTATTTGCACATCGGATGGCACCCCACCCCAACACGTCATCGGAAAACAGCGATTCTCGGCATCCCAAAGAAGCCATATCCGCCACCTCGCGCACGCGACCGTCCTCAATCCGGTACGCACACGTCGCGTATTCGAGCATTGGGCGCGGCTGATGCGTCGCCACAACAACCGTGCAGCCCAGCTCGCGATTCACACGAAACAGCGCGTGCAGGAAATTCTTCTCCGCAACCGGATCAAGCTGAGACGTGGGCTCGTCGAGCAGCAGCACGCGCTGTTTCGTGTGAATCGCGAGCTGGGCTGCACGG
>URWS01000064.1 GCA_900551605.1 uncultured Collinsella sp.
CATGACCAGAAGGTCTATGCCTTGCCTTTTTCATGCCAACTTGTTCGCTCTGGACATCGCTCGCTGACGCTTGCTCAACCTGCGGTGTCTTAACAATTCTGTCCAGCTGTTGGCATTGCGGCATTTGCCCAGATAGAACCTGCCAAAATTGTCATCTCATTTTGGTCGATTTTAGAGCTCCACGCTTTCGGCGCCGTTGATGGTTAGGTTGCGCTCGTAGAAGGCGGTGAGGGCGCGGATGGCGTACATCACGTCGCGTACGCCGCCGGTCTCGTAGCTCGAGTGCATGGCAAGCTGCGGCAGGCCCACGTCCACGGCATGCATGCTCGCCTGCATATTGGACAGATTGCCGAGCGTGGAGCCGCCGGCCATATCGCTCTTGTTGGCGAAGGCCTGCGTGGGCACGTCGGCGTCATCGCAGATGGCCTGGAACACCGCGCGGCTAAAGGCATCGGTGCAATAGTGCTGGTTGGCTGCCTCCTTGATGACGATGCCGCCGTTGAGCACGACCTGGTTGCGGGCATCGCACTTCTCAGCGTGGTTGGGGTGCACGGCATGCGCATTATCGCAGCTCACGAGCATCGAGGCGGCAAGTGCGCGATGATACGACTCTTCGTCAAAGCCCAGCGATCCGTTAATGCGGCGCAGCGCGTCGGCCAAGAACGTCGACATGGCGCCCTGCTTGGTCTCGGAGCCAACCTCCTCGTTATCGAAGCAGCAGAAGACCGAAATGTCGTGCGCGTTCTCGGCACCCAAAAATGCCTGTAGCGAGGTATAGGCGCAAGCCAGGTCGTCAAGCTTGGGCGTCGAGATAAACTCGTCGGCCCAGCCCCAGATGCGTGCATCCTGGCGGTTGACCAGGAATAGGTCGCGACCCATGATCTGCTCGGGCTCAACGCCCAGTTCGTCAGCGATCAGGGCATCAAAGTCGCCCTGCTTAAGTTCGCCGGCGCTGATGAGCGGGCACAGATCAATGGCTCGGTTGGGCGCAAAGCCCTCGTTAACGCCGCGGTTCATGTGGATGGCAAGGCTCGGGATAATAGCGACCTCGCGCTCGGTGGCAAGCAGGCGGCTCTCAATACGGTCGCCCTCGCGCACCAGCACGCGGCCCGCGAGCGCCAGTGGGCGATCGAACCAGGTGTAGTCGATCATGCCGCCGTAAGCCTCGGTGTTCAGGCGCAGCGTCTCGCCCGCGCCGTCGAGCTCGGGCACGGCCTTGACCTTAAACGTCGGCGAATCGCTGTGCGACGCCGTCAGTTGAAAATGATAGTCGCCGGCAACGCCGTCCTCGCCCCACGTAGCGGCCAGGTCTTCGCCCACCTTAAAAGCGATGACGCTCGAGGTATTGCGCTGCGTGTAATAACGCCCGCCCGGCTCGATATCCCATGCCGCGTTCTCGGGCAGGTAGGTAAAGCCCGCCTCGTCGAGCTCGGCCATAATGGTCGCCGCCGTATGGAACATGCTGGGGCATGCCTCGATAAAGTCGATGAGGTCGTTAGCGGCCTCGATATCGTCGGCCGTCACGTGCGCGCGCTCGGGCGTTTCCTGATCCGTCATGCTCTCCCCTTTCGCTGGGTTGATGGTCCCCTCCAGCATACCCCGCCGCGCCGGTGCCGTGCCCTTCATTCCATGTTTAATCCCGCGCCGCTCGCCAAGTTGAGCCATCATGCCCGCGCGCCTTTTGCGACAATTACGCTAACAGGACGAAAGGAGCCGCCATGAAGTCACGTAACATTGCCATCGCCTGCGGTGTCGCGGGAGTCGCCGTCGGCCTTGCCGCTGCCACCGGTATCGTTTATCGCAAACAAATCAAGTCCGCCGCGTCACTCAAACGCTTGACCAGCTATGCGGATGGCTATGACCTGTACGCGATCGATATCGCCTACGACTACGACCTTGACCGCATCATCGCCGCTGGCGTGCGCGACGATCAGGCCTACATCGATGCTGTGGTGGCGCAGGTGTTGCCCGGCGTGCCGGCACATGTCCAGGCGCCCCAGTTTGCCTGCAGCGCTTTTGTCGCCGTAGATGCTGAAGGCCGCGTGCGCACCGGTCGCAATTACGACTTTAAGGACGACACCTCGGCGCTGCTGGTGCGCAAGCACCCGCGCGACGGCTATGCCTCCATCGGGTTTGCCGCCCTTAACAACCTGGGCGATAATACTCCGCTTGACTCCGTCGACGGACGCGCCGCCGCACTCATGGGCCCGTTTGCCCAGCTCGACGGCGTCAACGAATGTGGCGTGTCCATTGCCGTGCTCACCCTGGATTCCAAGCCCTGTGACCAGGACACGCAGCGCCCCGTCATCAACACTTCGCTCGCCATCCGTCTGGTGCTCGACCGCGCGGCCACCACGCAGGAGGCCGTCGACCTGCTTTCTGCCTACGACATGCACGCCATGGCCGGACGCGATTACCACTTCTTTATCAACGACGCCGCCGGTGACGCGCGCGTAGTAGAGTGGGATCCGCGCGATCCGGACCGTGCTTTCAAAGCGACTCCTGTACGCCAGGTTACGAACTTCTACGCCTGCTATGGCGACGAAGTGCTGCCCAACCAAAAGAATGGCGAGCTGGGCCATGGTAAAGAGCGCGCCGTCGCAATCGCCGATGTCCTTGACGCCCATGTCGGTGCCCAGGACGAGGCAGTCGCTTGGAAGGCCCTACGCGCTGCAGCGCAAGAACCCAATCCGAAAGACATCACCAGCAATACGCAATGGTCGGTCGTCTTTGACAATACCGAACCCGCCGCCGCCATTACGCTGCGCCGCCACTGGGGCGGCGTCGAAGCCTTCGCACTGTAAGGACCCAGGCTCGTCGACCTTACGTTCGCCTGACGTTGTTTACATTTCTATACGCTTGAGCTAACACGTTTTACCCCCGTATCAACAGTGTGCGGGGGTAAACTTATGCGCATGTTATAACTTGCCCGGAAGGATTCATCATGCTCAGGATCGGTCTTCTTACCAGTGGCGGCGACTGCCAGGCGCTCAACGCCACCATGCGCGGCATTGTCAAAACGCTTATGACCAATAGCGAAGAGCCTATTGAGATCTATGGTTTTGAGGACGGCTACCAGGGCCTTATCTACAGCCGGTTCCGCGTCATGACGCCCGCCGATTTTAGCGGCATCCTCACCCGCGGCGGCACCATCCTGGGCACGAGCCGTACGCCGTTCAAGCGCCTGGATATTCCCGAGGCCGACGGCGTCGAGAAGGTGCCGGCAATGGTCCACACCTATCATAAGCTGCAGCTCGACTGCCTGTTTATGCTGGGCGGCAACGGCTCCACCAAGACCGCCAACCGCCTGCGCGAAGAGGGCCTCAACGTTATCGCCCTGCCTAAGACCATCGATAACGACACCTGGGGCACCGAGCTGACGTTTGGCTTTACGAGCGCCATCGACGTCGCCACCAAGTGCATCGATGACATCCACACCACCGCTTCGAGCCACGGCCGCGTGTTCGTTATCGAGATCATGGGCCACAAGGTTGGCTGGATCCCGCTGTACGCCGGCGTTGCGGGTGGCGCGGACGTCATCCTGATTCCCGAGATCCCCTACGACATGGATAACGTCATCAAGACCATCGAGCATCGCATGGAAACCGGCAGCCGCTTTACCATCGTGGCCGTCGCCGAGGGCGCCATCTCCAAGGAGGACGCGGCGCTGTCCAAGAAGGAGTACAAGAAGAAGCTCGCCGAGCGCACGAGCCCGTCGATCGTCTACGACATCGCCAAGGAGATCGAGGCCAAGACCGGTCGCGAGACCCGTGTCGCTATCCCCGGTCACACGCAGCGCGGCGGCCAGCCCGACGCTCAGGACCGCATCTTTGCGACCCAGTGCGGCGTCGAGGCAGCGCTCGGCTGCCTGCGTGGCGAGTTTGGCTACATGATTGCCTTGCGTGACGGCAAGATGTGCCACATGCCGCTCGAGGAGGTCGCCGGCAAGCTCAAATATGTCGACCCCCAGAGCGATCTTGTGCGCGAGGCCAAGGCGCTGGGCATCAGCTTCGGCGACGAATAGCCTCGGCCGAAATCCATCCCATCGGGCCCTCCGACCCCGCCCGACGTATTTCGATTTGGCTCCTCCCTTGACTCCGTCAAAGGTCGCCAATCGAAATCGTCGGGCGGGGTCGGAGGGCCCTGCGTTTACATACTCGCCGAGGCAATTCGTCTTCTTGCTGCGGGTGCCTGGTCTGAAATTCAGTTGCGGTGAAATAGTTCCTGCTTAGCCCGCAAATGGCTAAATCTAGAAGCTATTCCACCGCAATTTACTGAGTGGGGGCTCTTGGCTGCTACTTGCACTGACATTTGTCCTGAAATGGCTGGTCGTTAGGGGTTGCTACCGGTAGTTGCGGTAGGGTTGGAGCAGATTCTAACTAGAAATGGTGGTCGCTACCGGTTGTTCTCGGCATACTCGGCTCATTCGATTCGACCATCAAACGAAAGGAACCACCATGGATCTTGCGATGGCGCAGCGGCTCGTTGATCGCCGCAAGGCCGCCGGGCTTTCTCAGGAGGCGCTTGCCGCCCAGCTGGGTGTGAGTCGTCAGGCTGTCAGTAAATGGGAACGCAGCGAGTCCTCACCCGATACCGATAACCTCATTGCGCTCGCCGCGCTGTATGGTGTGTCGCTAGATGAGTTGTTGTATGGGGAAGCGGCTAGTGATGCCGATGGCTCAGAGGACGGCAGCACCGAAACGGTGGATGAGGCTAAAGAGGCCAAAGATTCTGCCGAGCACGCCGATTGCGGCGACAAACCACTTGTCGATATTTCCCTCGCGCGCGGCATCCACGTCATTGATCCCAATAAAGGCGAGGAAGTCCATGTTGGCTGGAACGGCATCCACGTAACCAACGACCGCAAGGGCGAAGAGGTCCATGTGGGGCCAGGCGGCGTGCATGTTGATACGCTTGAGGACGACGGGCATAGCGTGCACACCAATGCCGACGGCACCGTCACTATCGACGGCGAGACGTTTTCCAATTGGAAGGAGGCGCACGACAAGCTCGACCATCATGGCAAGCACTTCCACACCAAGCTCGGACGTGCGTGGAACAAGTTTCCCTTCCCCACGCTTGTCGCCCTCGCCTATCTGGCGCTCGGCATTGTCTACGGCACATGGGGCATGGGACTCTTCCTCGTCTTTTTGATTCCCATCTACTACGCCATTGGCGACTTTATCGACCGACGCCGCCTGTCTATACTCATTGGCAGTGTCTACCCGGCGGCTGCTATTGCCTGGTTCCTCTACATGTGGCTCTGCCTGGGACAGCCCCATCCCGCCTGGGTAATCCTCATCACCATCCCCGTCGTAGGAGCACTCATGCACTGGTGCCGAAAACAATGGAAGCACCGCAAGCAAGCCTAGTTTGCCCCGTCCCGCCGGCAAGCCCCAGCCGACGACCCTCCCCCTAAGTTGCGGTGATATAGTTCCTATTTAAGGCCCAAATGACCGAATCTAGGAACTATATCACCGCAACTGAAAAGACATCGAAGGAGTTGCCTCATGAGGATTGCCGAGGTTTCCAAAGAGTACGGCATTTCGGCCGACACCCTGCGCTATTACGAGCGCATTGGCTTGCTGCCTCGTGTACACCGCAACGAAAATGGCGTTCGCGACTACGATGAACAAGACTGCGCGCGCATCAAGTTCGTCAAGTGTATGCGCGGTGCAAGCGTCTCAATCGAAGCGCTCATCGAATATATGCAGCTCTTGGAACAGGGTGACGAAACCATGGCGGCGCGCAGAGCCATTCTCGAAGAACAGCGCGACCAGGTCACCGAGCGCATTGCCGAAATGCAGGCCGGTCTCGATCGCCTCAATTACAAGATTGCCCACTACGACGACCTCATCCACGCCTGCGAGCAGAAGATAGCAAAGTGGCAAACGCCGGGCAGCCCGTGGGCCGCTCGGCGTTTGCGCAGATAAAACCTGCCAAAATAAACCTGTCCCTTTTTGACAGGTTTGACGAGCGGAGGAAATATGCGAGACGTAGCCGAAAGCGACTGGAAACTGTTTAAGAAGCTACTCCCTGAATGGCAAGAGCGCCATATGGAGGAGCTCATCGACCAGTACGTCGAGATACTGAACGGCAGCGGCGAAGCGTCCAGTAGATTTTGGGCACTAGAAGAACGTATCAATAGGGACAAGCTGTCCTCAGGCGTAATAGCAACCGACATTCGCCGCAGCACAATGCACCGCGAGATAGCCAACTTACTTATCGACAACGTGATCACTCTTGACGACCTTGACGGTTTTACCGAGGAAATTAAGAGCTATGCGCAGCACTGGATTGATCAGTAAAGGTGCCAAACAACACACGCGCCCATAGTCAAACAAAGTAACAAACGCCGGGCCACCTAATTGTTGCCCGGCGTTTGCCCAGATAAAACCTACCAAAAATGAACCTGTCCCTTTTTGGTAGGCTACTCGGCGCTTTTGAGGGCGCCGACCATGTCGATCTTGTTGAGCGTTCGGTTGGTGGCGAGGTTGACGATGATTGTGAACGCAAAGGCCAGCACCACGGCAAGCACGTAGCTCAGCGGCTCGACCTCAACGTCAAAGTAGAGCGACGGCATCTGCAGGATGTACGTAAAGCTCTCGGCCAGCAAGCCGCCCAGCGGAACGCCCAGCGCGGCACCGATTGCCGTCAAAATCAACGTCTCCTTGTTGACGTAATGGTGCACCTCGCCGCGGCGGAAGCCCAGCACCTTAATAGTCGCCAGCTCGCGCTCGCGCTCCGAGATGTTGGTGTTGGACAGCGTAAACACCACCACAAACGACAGGCACGCCGCCATAAAGGTCACGAGCACCACGACCGAGTTGATGATGGTGAAGTTGGCCTCGTAGTTTTCCCAATGCTCGGCCGTGCTCGAAAGCGTCAGCCATCCGTCGCTTTTAAGTTGCTTGCTAAACGCAATCTGATCGGCCGACGAACCCTTGAGCAGCGCAAAGATGCCGTTGAGACGGACGCTTCGACCAAACGCACGTTCATAGGTACTCTGCGTCATATAGAGCGTGTTGCCCAGGTAGTTGAGCGAAATACCGCTCACCTCGACATCGGCGACGTTGAGCGACGAATCCTGAACCTGCGCCGTATCGCCCGGTTGAATCCCCAACACCAATTGCGAGCTTTTGCTCAGATACACATCCCCGTCGCGCAAAGCGAGCGGCTCTTTGGACTCATCCTCCAGGCACACGTAGTCGTCCAAGTCGCCCGTGCGCTCATCGGGCACCACGACCAGCTGCACGGTCTCGCTCTTGCCGCCAAACGTAAAGGTGACGTTGTCGGTCATAATCGGCAGCGTCGAGGTCACGGTCACATTGGAGTCCTTGGCCGCACTGCGCTCGTCCAGCGCCGCGCACGTCTGCGTAAAGTCATCGGGATTGGCGACCGCCAGCAGGTCATAGCGCGTAATGTGCCCGTACTGCTTGGGCGAAAGCGCCACCGATGTGTCACGAATACCCATGCCGCAGATCACGAGCGCCGTGCAACCTGCGATACCGAAGATGGTCATAAAGGCACGTTTTTTGTAGCGGAACAGATTGCGCGCGGCCACCTTGTTCAAAAAGCCCATGCGACGCCAAATAAAGCCAATGCGCTCGAGGAAAATGCGCGAGCCGGCGCGCGGGGCCTTGGGGCGCATGAGCGATGCCGGAG
>URWS01000065.1 GCA_900551605.1 uncultured Collinsella sp.
GTAACTCGGACGACCGGTCTGCTGGGTCACAAACGCAACAAAGATCTCGCAGCAGCCCGTCTGCTTGGAGCCAAAGCCGCCGCCGATGCGCGGCTTAATGACCTGCACCTGCGACTGCGGGATATCGAGCGACTGGGCGACCATGCGGCGCACGTGGAAGGGCACCTGCGTGGAGGTGGTCACCGAGATACGCCCGAACGCGTCAGTTGTCGCAAAGGCGCGGAAGGTTTCCATGGGCGCGGTCTGCGTGGCCTGGCTGGTATAGGTACGGGTGAAGACGATGTCGCTCTGGGCGAAGGCCTCGTCCAAATCGCCAAAGTCGCTGGTACCGCTGCACACCAGGTTGCGCGAGACATCCCCGCCCTGCGGGAACATAAAGGTCACGTCGCCCTCGGGGTGGACCACGATGTCGTTATCGAGTGCCTGGGTAAAGTCGAGCAGCGGCTCGAGCACCTCATAGTCGACCTTGATGAGCTTGAGCGCCTTGTCGGCAGCCTCCTCGGTCTCGGCGGCGACGATCGCCACCTCCTCGTTTTGGTAACGGACGAGGTTCTCGAGAATCAGGCGGTCGTAGGGACTCGGCTGCGGATAGCTCTGGCCGGCGATGGTAAAGCGGCGCTGGGGCACGTCCTCGTAGGTGTAGACGCCCACCACGCCGGGCACCTTCAGGGCGCGAGACGTATCGATGGAGCGAATCTTGGCACGGGCATACGGGCTGCGCTTGAGCTTAACGATCAGGGCACCGGCGGGCACCATATCGCCGGTGTAGACGGGACGACCCTCGAGCAGCGCCTTCGAGTCCTTCTTGGGCTGCTTGTGAGTGATCTGCTTGTAGGAGACACCGTCGGAGCTGGTGTTATTGACCGGCAGCTCGGGCATCTCAAAGCCCACCTGCACGCCGGACTCGTTGAGGAAGCGCACGATGGCGCGCAGCTGGCTCTCGTAGCCGCTGCAACGGCACAGATTGCCGGCGAGCTGGCGCGAGAGCTCCTCGCGCGTGGCGACGAGGCTCGGGTCCTCCTTGGCGGCGCGGGCGAGCGCCAGCACGTTCATGATGAGGCCGGGGGCGCAAAAACCGCACTGCTCGGCGCCTTCGGCAGCCATTGCGCGGGCAAGCGCCTCGGACTCGGCCTTAAGGCCCTCAAGCGTGGTGATGGCGTGGCCCTCAACACGGGCGGCGGGAACCGAGCAGCTCAACACCGGGTCGCCGTCGAGCCACACCGTGCACAAGCCGCAGTTAGTGGTCTCGCAGGCGCAGCGCACCGACGCGCAGCCCTGCTCGCGCAGCAGCGCAAAGAGCATGGTGTCGGGGGCAATCTGAACCTTGACCTTGCGGCCGTTGAGCGTAAAGGAAAGATCGATGAGTTTGGCAGCCATTAGCGCACCTCGCTAGAATCGACGCCGGGCACGCGGCGGCAGGAATACTCGTCCGTGGCAAACTTAGGGATCTGCACGCCCTCGAGCTCGCGAGCAAGCGCGGCAGAAAGCTCGATACCGGCGGCACGGCGCACGGCCTGGATCGCCAGCGGGGCCGAGATGCGGCGGCGGTAGTCGGCCGAGCCCCACAGGTTGGTGCCGTAGCTCAGGGCACGCACGGATGCGGCCAGGGCGCGCAGCTCGTCCTCGGAAGGCTGCTCGCTCGTGAGACCACTCGCCTCGCCCTGCAGCAGGGCCGCACGCAGCGGGCGAGCGCCCACGGTGACGTGCCAGACGCTATCCCACCAGGCGGCGGTGACGTTGAGCGAGGGGAAGTCGGTCGCGGCCTTGCGAACGGCCTCGTAGCTCGCGCGGTAATCGTGTTTGACGACCACCACGTGCTCGATCACGTCGCGCACATAGCCCATACCGACGAACTCGGCGAGCGGAACGCGGCCCGCGCCCGTCAGCTCAACATAGGAATCGAGCGCAAGGAAGGCAGAGAGGACGTCCGAGAAGCCAAAGCGGCCGTAGATGCTGCCGCCCACCGTTGCGGTGTTACGCAGCTGCACGCCTACGATATCGTGGACGGCGAACTCGAACACGTTGTTGACGAGCGCGTTGAGCTCGGCGTGGCGCTCAAGCTGGCGCAGCGTGCACATGGCGCCGATGCGAAACTCGGTCTCGGTCTCCTCGATCTGATCGAGTCCGCAGGCCGAAAGGTCAATCGCCGTCGCCACGCGACGCGATCCCAGGCGCATCCAGATGCCGCCGCCGACAATCTTGTTGTTGCGGTTTATCTGCAAGAGCTCATAGGCTTCGGCCGCGTTTCCAACACGGACGTAGGTACCGAACTTGAGCACGTTCTCCCCCATCTCTTCACTTGTCCAGTACGTTTAAGTGTACCAAACGAGGGGCCGCACACCGTTTTAGGACAAAATCCTCCCACCCATCCATAACTTGCGGTGATATACGGACTGATTAGCCGTTCTGGAACGCAAAACAGTCCGTATATCACCGCAACTTATGAGGAGTCCTCCGGGATAGAAAAAGGCTCCCAGCCAGAGAGCTGGGAGCCTCATCACATGCTATGTCAGGTAGGGTTTAGCAGACGCCCTGGGCGAGCATGGCGTCGGCGACCTTCAGGAAGCCGGCGATGTTGGCGCCCATGACAAAGTTGCCCTCCTGGCCGTACTCCTTGGCGGTGTCGTCCACGTTGTGGAACATGCCGCGCATGAGCTGCTCGAGCTTGCCATCGACCTCCTCGAAGGTCCAGGACAGGTGCTCGGCGTTCTGGCTCATCTCCAGGCCGGACACGAGCACGCCACCGGCGTTGGCAGCCTTACCGGGCATAAAGGCGACACCGTTCTCCTGGAAGTAGGTCGTGGCCTCGATGGTCGTGGGCATGTTCGCGCCCTCGCCGACCACCTTGCAGCCGTTGGCGACGAGCGCCTGGGCGTCCTCGAGCAGCAGCGTGTTCTCGCGAGCGCAGGGCAGCGCGATGTCGCAGGGCAGCTGCCACACGCCGCGGCCGTCGCCCTCGTGCCACACGGCGTTGGGCTTCTCGTCAACGTACATAGCGAGCGTAACACCCTTGTCGTGGCCGGAGCGCTTCTTGTTGTAGACATGCTCGAGCACGGTGTAGTCGATGCCGTCGGGATCCTCGACCCAGCCATGGGTGTCGGAGCAGGCCAGCACCTTGCCACCGAGCTGGGAGACCTTCTGGACGGCGTAGATAGCGACGTTGCCGGAGCCATGAACGACGACGTTCTTGCCCTCGAAGGAGTCGCCGCGGCTCTTGAGGTACTCGTCCACAAAGTAGGCCAGGCCATAGCCGGTGGCCTCGGTACGGGCGAGCGAGCCGCCAAAGGAAAGGCCCTTGCCGGTGAGGACGCCGGTCCACTCGTTGGTCAGGCGCTTGTACTGACCGAACAGGTAGGCAACCTCGCGGCCGCTAACGCCCAGGTCGCCGGCGGGAACGTCGGTGTTGGGGCCGATGTGGCGATAGAGCTCGGTCATGAAGGACTGGCAGAAGTGCATGATCTCGTTGTTGGACTTGCCCTTAGGATCAAAGTCGGAGCCGCCCTTGCCGCCGCCCATGGGAAGGGTGGTCAGGCTGTTCTTGAGGATCTGCTCCAGACCCAGGAACTTGAGCATACCCAGGGTGACCGTCGGGTTAAAGCGCAGGCCGCCCTTGTAGGGCCCGATGGCAGAGTTGAACTCGACGCGGTAACCGCGGTTGACCTGGACCTTGCCCTGGTCGTCGACCCAGGGAACACGGAACATAACGATGCGCTCGGGCTCGACGAGGCGCTCGAGCAGGGCGGCCTCCTCGTACTCGGGGTGGGCGTCGAGCGCCGGCTGGATGGTGCCGAGGATCTCGGTCGCGGCCTGGATGAACTCAGGCTGCTCGGGATAGCGGGCCTTGAGCTCTTCGAGAACTTTCTGCGTGTAGCTCATGCTTCCTCCAATGATGGGAAACGAAAAGTGTCGGTCGCGGCACCCCATGCGCCGCGAGCTTTATCGAGTATGGATAATATCGCACTGTTGCAGCAAAGTTTCGCATAAGCCGACGAGCAGATGTTTCGTTTTGATTACGATGCAGGTAGAGGCGTTTTTGAGTGCCCGACATGCAAAACCCGTGTTTCAAACCTGTTTCGTCCACGTGTTCCAAGCCACCACATTGGGGACAGGCACCTTTGTGGTGATGTTGGTGGTTAGAGGACGAGCTGATGGTAGTCGGCGGGGGTTATGCGGCCTTCGGTGGCAGCGCGGAAGGCGGCGAGTGCATCGCCCGAGAACGGCATGGCCCAGCACAGCCCGCAGCCGGCGGTGATGGAGCCGGGCAGCGGCATGATGCGCCCGGGCACACCGGCGGCAAGGCACAGCTGCTCGCATTCCATCACATCGAAGGTGCTATCGAACGAAACGATGATCTTGCGTTCGTGATCAGGAGCATCGCCAAACGAGGCCTCGCGGTGCGACTCACGATACGCAGCCGCCGCTGCCTCTTCCTCGGCCGTATGTCCACAGCCGCTACAGCCGCAGGTACAAGGCTCGGACCCATCGCAAGTGCAAGGTTCTCCCGTGTCGGGACAAATATCGTGAGACATGGCAACTCCAATCGTCTAGGCGAGTAACTCGGCCGCCGTAAACTCCTCGGGCGTATTGACGTTTTCGAAGCAGAGCGTCGAGCCTGCGACCTTAACGATTTGAGGCTCGTCCATATAACCAGCCTGAACGCGATTAATCAGGCAGCGAATGCGCTGACGGTCGCAGGCGAGCAGCTCTTGGGCGACCGGCGCACACGCGTCACGGCGCCAGACAGCACAAAGCGGCTCAATCCCCCGCTCCTCGCGCGGCACGCACACGTCGAGCGCCTCGGCCTCGACACAGCTGGCAAGGGCACCGATTAGCTTCGAAGAGACAAACGGCATATCACAGGCGACGATAGCAACGAGAGGCAGCCGGGCCGCAGTCAGCGAACTCGCGATGCCGCGCATGGCGCCCGCCGGCCCCTCAAGGTCCGGCACTATTCGCGGCACCAGACCGCCAAACGTGCGCTCCTCAAGGTAGGCAAGCTCGCTGGGACGCGAAGTCGTCACGACCAACTCGCCGGCAACTGGCGCCAGCCGACCCAGCACGCGTTCGATGAGCGGCTCGCCGCAAAACGCCATGCGCGCCTTATCACAGCCCATGCGCGAGGACAGCCCACCCGCTTGGACGACACAAGAAAGATCGGCACGTCTTACGGTAGTCATACGGCAAAACACCTCCATCGGCATGCTCGAAACCCGGTGCACGAAGCTAAATACAGCCACCGAAATAGCAGCGCTACAAAAAGCTCGTGCAATAACAAAACAGCGCCTTTGCGGCACGCAGCAAGACCGCGAGCACAAAAGCGCTGGTAGCATATGGCGGGAACGTATGTGAATCGAACACATCCAAGACGTTTCGCACGCCTCGCAACGGTTTTGAGGACCGCGGAGCCCACCGGAGCCCATCCGTTCCCAAGTGCGCCGGTATTTTACCAAACCAAGCAGGCCGCAGTCGCCCGGCACGACGAGAAGAATCATACCTCCCAGCCTAACTTGCGGTGAAATAGTTCCTGTTTGGAGGCTCAGATATCCCATACAGGAACTATTCCACCGCAACTGAAAAAGCGGGGCAGGGTGACCGACCTAGCGCAGGGAGCGCAGGCCACCGGCGTCCTTGTCGAGCACCGTAAAGCGCACGGCATCCAGGTGTTCCAAGATGCTGATGGCGCGTTTGCGCGACACACCCAGGGCCTCGCGCAGTACGCTCGTGGTGGCAGCGCCGCCGGCTGCCTCAATGGCGGCGGCGACGAGCTCGCGCGCATGGGCTTCCGAGATGGCAGACAGGGCAACGTCGCGCTCGACCTTGACGATCGAGCGGTTGAGCGAAAGCTCACGCAGGGCACGCGTCATGGTGTCGCGATCGAGCTGCAGCTGCTCGCCCACCTCGGGCAACGTCGGCGCATCGAGGCCGGCCTCATCCAGCAAGGCAACGATACGCTCGCAGGCATCGCGCACCACACGCGCCGCGGCGGCTGCAGAGTGTGGGTCGAACACCTCGGCGCCTTCGGCAGCACAAACGCCGCGCGAGCAGCCCTCGGCAATCAAGGCCGCGGCAACGGCATCGTCGGCAGCGGGCCAGGCAGCATGGGCAACGGCACCGGGCGTAAAGCCCGTCTCCTTGGGAGCCGCCGCGTGCATGGCCGACAGGGTCGTCGCCAAGGCATCCATCGCGGCGTCGAGCGCGGAAGAATCTGCATACAGCGAGCCATCCGAGCCAGCAAGCGCGCAAGCAGCGCCCTGCGCCACCAACCCGTGCAGTGCGGCATCGACCTCGCCGGCACCAAGATCCAAAGCCTCGGCAACATCAACCGCCGTAACCGGCAGCGTCTGCAGCGCCAGCCAAGCGCCCACACCGTCCGCGATATCGCCGGACTCGAGCGCCGCATACAGCGCACGCTCTCCTTCGGCAAGCTCGCGCGAGCGACGGCAGCGCGAAAGTAGCACGCGCCCGCCGCCAATAAGCATCACGGGCGAATAGGACAGCACCACGGCATGGTCCCCGGCACGTAGCGGCAGCGAGTTATCCAAGCGCACCTGAACAATACGGGTCTCGCCCACCGCCATGGGGGCCTCGCCCTCCATGAACATGATTCGACCGACGACCTCGGCCGTACCCGCCATCACGTGCACACGCGCACCCGACTCGAGCACACGCGGCTTGGCGCCCTCGCGGCCCAGGTAGGTCAATGTCATCATAAAGCGCAGCGTCTGGCCAAAACGGCCTTCCACACCGAGCATATCGCCGCGATCGAGCGAAGCGGCACCGTCGCCCACCAGGTTGAGTGCCACGCGCTGACCGGGCAACGCCCGCTGCGTGTCACCATGAACCTGAATCCCACGCACACGGCAGACCGTACGCGACGGCAGCGCGACCAGCTCATCGCCCACCGCAACCGGCGCGTCGTGCAGCGTACCCGTCACGACGGTGCCGGCACCCTTGATCGTAAAGCAGCGGTCAATCGGCAAGCGCGGCGCGGCACCGGTGCGCCCGGCACGGTCGCGGCAGGAATCCCAGCAAGCGGCAACCTGCTCGTCGAGCGCAGCCAGCAGGTCATCGATCCCCGCGCCGGTTTTGGACGAGACGGGGACAATCAACGCACCCGCAAACACGGTACCCGAAAGAAAATCGTCCACGTCGAGCTCGGCAAGCTCGGTCATCTCGGCATCGGCCAGGTCGCACATCGTCAGCGCCACCACCATATGCGTGACGCCAAGCAGCTCCAGCACGTGCACGTGCTCGCGGGTCTGCGGCATCACACCCTCGACGGCCGAGACCACCAGCACGGCTACATCGATGCCCGTGGCGCCCTGCACCATGGCGCGCAAGTAATGCGCGTGGCCCGGCACGTCGACCAGGCCAACGATCTTGCCACTCGGCAACGCCAGCTCGCCAAAGCCGAGCTCAACGGTCATACCGCGGCGACGCTCGACCTCCAAACGGTCGGGATTCTTGCCGGTCAACGCCTCGATCAGTGCCGACTTACCGTGGTCAACGTGGCCCGCCGTTCCAACGATAACAGGGCATTCCACCAACGCTTCGACCCCACTCATCGGCGCGCCGCCTTGGCAACGCACGCGGAAAGCGTCGACGCCGCCGTCTCGATATCGCGGTCGCCCACGAGCGTGCGGACGTCAAACAGAATGCGAT
>URWS01000066.1 GCA_900551605.1 uncultured Collinsella sp.
TCTACACTTATGCGATCGTCGGCAGCGTCAGATGTGTATAAGAGACAGGATACCGTCTATCCCGCCTGCGGCGACGACCACAGTGGCGTAGCGCTTTCGGTGCCCGAGCTCGAGGCGGCATCTGACGCCCAGGGCTGGGTCGACGTCTGCCGCGGATGGGAGCCGTTGACGGCATAGGCCCCCATGTGTCGAATTGTTTTCGGTCCCGTGTCCGTTGCTGACGGATGCGGGACCGTTGCTATATAATCGCCTCCGCTCAAAATGATTGGAGACGTTATATATGAGTCAGGCAAGGCAAGACGGCATCACACTCAAGCAGTGGCTCCCGCTCATCGGGCTCACCTGCTGCGCGTTCGTGTTCAACACGTCGGAGTTCATGCCCATCGGCCTGCTGACCGATATCGCCGCATCGTTTTCGCTCACCGAGGCCCAAGCTGGCATCATGATTTCGGTCTATGCCTGGGGCGTCATGCTGCTGTCGTTGCCGCTCATGGTGTTCGCTTCGCGCTTTGAGTTTAAGCGGATGTTGCTGGGCGTGCTGGCCGTGTTCTCGCTTGGCCAGTTCCTGTCCGCCTTGGCGCCGACCTATCCCATCTTGGTCTGCGCGCGCCTGGTGGTTGCCTGCGCGCACGCCGTGTTCTGGTCGGTCGCTTCGATTATGGCCTCGCGCCTGGTCGACACACGCCATGGGGCGCTCGCCATCAGCATGATCGCCACGGGCTCGTCCATCGCACAGATCTTCGGTCTGCCCCTCGGCCGCGCTATTGGCCTTGCCGTGGGTTGGCGCATGACGTTTGCCGTGGTCGGAGCCCTTTCTGCCATCGCGGTCGTCTACCAAGCGACCGTGTTCCCCGCCATGCCGGCGGGCGAGCGCTTTACGCTCAAACAACTGCCCGAGCTGCTCAAGAACCCGTTCCTCATCGCGCTCTATGTGGTCACGGTTTTCATGGCAACAGGCTATTACGCGGGCTACAGCTATATTGAGCCCTTCCTGGCTCAGGTCGCGCACGTCGATGCGAGTGCCATTACCATGACGCTGACGGCGTTCGGCTGCTCCGGTCTGCTGGGAAGCTGGCTGTTCGGCCGCCTGTTCGACGGGCATCGCTTCCCGTTCCTCGCGCTTACGCTCTCCGGCGTGCCGGTCGCCTTGCTGCTCATGGGGCCGGCTGCAGCGTCGCTCGCTGCGGTCCTCGCCATCTGTGCACTGTGGGGCTGCTGCGCCACAGCCTTCAACGTGGCGTTCCAGGCCGAGCTCATCAAATACACGCCGGCGGATTCGTCGGCTGTTGCCATGTCGATCTTCTCGGGCCTGTTTAACCTCGGTATCGGCACCGGCACCGCGATCGGCGGCGCCGTCGTCTCGGGCCCCGGCATCGCCTGGATTGGCTACGCGGGCGGCGCAATTGCCGTCATGGGTGTCATCCTCGCCATCACGGTAATGTTCCCAGCCATCCGTCGCGCCAAGGCCGTCGCCTAACCATACCCCCTCATCAGTTGCGGTGAAATACGGACTGTTTAGCCCAATAAACCTGGCAAACAGTCCGTATTTCACCGCAACTTATTTTGGGGGATAGGACGTGCGGCGGGCATACAATGGATAGCGTTGTGTGAGGGCCGAATGGGAGGTTGCTATGTGGGCATACGAGACGACGTTCTATCAGATCTATCCGCTGGGCTTTTGCGGTGCCCCGCGCGAAAACGCCGCGCCCGTTGCCGAGGATGAGCTCGCCCAGGCAGCCGATGCCGCAGCCAACTCCGATGCCCCCATCATGAAGATCGCCCAATGGGCCGACTACCTGCAAGAGCTCGGCATTGGCGCAGTGCTCATTAACCCGCCGCTCGAGTCCGACAGCCACGGCTACGACACGCGTAGCCTGCGTCATATCGACCGTCGCCTGGGTGGGGACGCCGACTTTGCCGCCGTGTGCGAGACGCTGCACGCTCATGGCATCCGCGTGGTGCTCGATGCCGTCTTCAACCATGTCGGTCGTGGCTTTTGGGCCTTCCGCGATGTGCGGGAGCGCAAGTGGGACTCGCCCTACAAGGACTGGTTCCACATTAGCTTTGACGGTGACTCGTGCTACGGCGATGGCTTTTGGTACGAGGGCTGGGAGGGTCATTTTGAGCTCGTAAAGCTCAACCTGCAAAACCCTGCCGTGGTCGATTACCTGCTCGAGTCCGTGCGCCGCTGGGCCGAGGTCTTTGGCGCCGACGGCCTGCGCCTGGACGTCGCCTATATGCTCGACCGCGACTTCATGCGTCGTCTGCATACCTTTACCCGCGAGCTCAAGCCCGATTTTGTGCTGATCGGCGAGACGCTTCACGGCGACTACAACCAGATCGTCAACGACGAGATGCTCGACTCCTGCACCAACTACGAGTGCTACAAGGGCCTGTACTCCAGCTTTAACTCGGTCAACATGTTCGAGATTGCCCACTCGCTGCATCGCCAGTTTGGTGGCGATCCGTGGTGCATCTACCGCGGCAAGCATCTGCTGTCGTTTGTCGACAACCATGACGTGCCGCGCCTGGCGAGCATCCTCACCGACAAGTCGTGCCTGCGTCCCGCCTATGGCATGCTCTTTGGTATGCCGGGTATTCCGTGCGTCTACTACGGCAGCGAGTGGGGGATTGCCGGCGAAAAGGGCGGTCCCGATGGCGATTGGGCGTTGCGTCCTGCGCTTGACGAGCCGGCGCCCAATGAGCTGACGGCATTCATCACGCAGCTGACGCACCTGCGCTCGGCAAACGACGCGGTGGCCCGTGCCCTCAACTACGGCGCCTATCGTAACGTGGTAATCCAGAACAAACAGCTGCTGTTCGAGCGCGCCTGTGACGATGCGACAGTGTTCGTGGCGGTAAATGCTGTGGACGAGCCCTATACCTTTGGGGCCGGCGAACTCAACGGCTCCTTCGTGGACCTGCTTGCCGACGATGCGCCCACGGTGGAGCTATCGGGCTCCCTTGAGCTTGCGCCCTATGAGGTGCGCTATCTGCTGAGGGTCTAGCTCATGACTGCGCCGGATGAGGGATATCAACATATTGAGCATGGGTTTGAGCCCGTGTTCGACGAACGCTCGCGCATTTTGGTGCTGGGCTCGTTTCCCTCGGTGCTCTCGCGCGCTAACACCTTCTATTATGGCAACCCCCAGAACCGCTTTTGGCGCGTGATGGCCGCGTGTCTTGGTGTGCCCGTGCCGCCCAACGAGGGAGGCCCTTTGGCGAGCGGTGAGCCCGCGACGCTCGATGCTTCGATTGCCGCTAAGCGGGCCATGCTGCTGAACGGCGGCGTGGCCCTGTGGGACGTAATCGAGAGTTGCGACATCAAGGGCTCAAGCGACGCCAGCATCAAAAACATCGTGCCGGCACATATTGAGCACATCACCGATGCTGCGCCTATCGAGGTCGTTATTTGCAACGGCGGCACGGCCGGGCGGCTCTACAAGCGCTATCTGCAAGAGCGGACGGGGCTGCCGGCTATCGTCTTGCCGTCGACAAGTCCCGCCAACGCGGCATGGCGTCTGGATCGGCTTGTCGAGCGCTGGCACGATGCCATTGACTGGGCAGCCTCTTAATTTAGATGTATGAGCGGCTGCCGAGATATTTCATAGCGATACGCCAAATTGGTGCGGGCAGCGCGGGTTCGGCATAAACCATGCCATCGGCGTCGACGTCATCGGCATTGCCGCCGCCGAGTCGCTGCGCATGCTCAATGGAGCAGCCCATGCGCACGGCGCCTACCAGCTTGTCCATGGCTTCGGAAAACGGCCGGCGCAAGAGGCCCATGCGCGGGGATCGGCGAAGCGCTGCGATGCCGGCGCCGGTGCAGACGGTGATGCCGCCACACCACGACAGCCCTCGATGCTCACATGCTTCACGCAGGCGGCCAACTACAACGTGCGCCTGTTCAGCGCTTCCGTAGGCAGCTTGAACAGCGACATAGACGCGCGTTTCCGCACCCCCAAGGCAATCAAGCGTCTGTTCAACGACGGCCATCGCCTCGCCATCGAGCGCATCTTCAACTGCGAATACGATGCCGTCCGCAACGCTGCTGGCGTCATCCGTCCCCAGATCGACCGGGCGGGGGAGCGCGGTGCCGGAAAGCCGGGCATACGCCGCGATGGCATCCTGAAAGTCCCAAAGCAAAAACTCAAGATCAGCGCTGTCGGGAATACTGATATACGCAATGTTCTGCAGCGTTTTGGGCTCATTGCCACGCGCGGTCGTCTCCATGCCGCCTCCTTTCCGGTTCATTTCCGTTTAGGTTACACCGTCTGCCAGCCGGACGGCGCGCTATCCTAGTGCAACACTTACGAAAGGAATGCCATGCGCCTGCCCATGAATACTTCGCTTGCCACGCTCAAGCCCTCCGGCATCCGCCGAATCAACGCGCTCGCCGCCCAGCATCCGGGATGCATTGCGCTCGCGCTCGGCGAGCCCGATTTTCCCACGCCCGATGTGATTAGCGCCGAGGTGACCGCCGCGCTGGACCGCGGCGACACGCACTATCCGCCCAACAACGGTCGCCCCGCCCTGCGCGATGCACTGTCCAGATATATGGATGACGCGGGCCTGGCGTTTTCCGCCGATGAGGTCATCCTGACCGACGGTGCGACCGAGGCGCTGTCGGCAACATTCATGGCTATGCTCAACCCCGGCGACGAGGTCATTATTCCCGCGCCGGCCTTTGGTCTGTACGAGAGCATCGTCGTGGCCAATCACGCCAAGGCGGTCTTTTTGGATACGGAGCCTGCGCAATTCCAGATTGACGAGGACGCACTTCGTGCTTGCGTGACGCCGGCGACCAAGGCTATCGTCATCTGCTCGCCCAACAACCCCACGGGCTGCATCCTCAGCGCGGCGTCACTCGACGCCGTGGCGCGCGTGGCGGAGCAGACGGGCATCTACGTGGTCTGCGACGACGTATACAACCGTCTAGTCTATGTGGATGGCTACGAGCGCTTTGCCCAGCGCCACCCGGCGCTTCGCGATCAGACGGTAGTTATCGAAAGCTTCTCCAAGCCCTGGGCCATGACCGGCTGGCGCTTGGGCTGGCTTGCAGCGGCAGGGCCCGTCATCGCCGAGATCGCCAAGGCTCACCAATACCTAGTATCGAGCGCCGTCTCCTTCGAGATGGACGCCGCAGCCCGAGCCCTGACCGTCGACCCAACCCCCATGCTCGAAGTCTACCGAGCCCGCCGCGAACGCGTGCTCGTAGCCTTAAACGCCATGGGCCTCGACGTAGTAGAGCCCGCAGGAGCCTTCTACACTTTCCCAAGCATCAAAAAGTTCGGCCTAACCAGCGAAGACTTCTGCATCAAAGCCATCAAAGAGGCAAACGTAGCCCTAGTCCCGGGCGACTGTTTCGGCACCGAAGGCCACATCCGCCTAAGCTACTGCGTCTCCGACCAAGATCTGGACGAAGGCCTAAATCGCCTGTCCACCTTCATTTCAACCTTATAGCCCAACGGGATGCAACACATCAGCCCACCGACTCAAGCACTATGAGTGGGGGCGTCAGCCAACGAAAACCCGGGCTGCCCCAAAGTCACCGCAGGCCGCGCCGCCGAAGGCCGGGCGCAAGGTTTTCGTAGATTCCGCACGAGCCGAAGGCCACTTAATGTGGCCTTCGTGCGAGCCCAGGACTTGACCGAGCGAAAACCTTGCGCCCGGCCTTCGGCGGAGCGTGCCGGATGGTGGAATTGTGTGCAGCCCGGTTTTCCGTTGACCGACGCCGGGGTCCCCGCCATAATACTTCCGGTTCACGCACGAATCCGCTGCCAGAGACAGCCGGCGCAAACGGGTCTTACCCGCGAGCTTAATGGGACTTCCCGCCAGCCGAGGTGGTCGAGTAGATATGTCTTCTCGCCCCCGTCGCTCATGCAGCGCGGGGGCTTTCTTTTTGGACATGCCCCCGTCACGTCCTTGTGGCGGACCGTGCCCGGAAAGAATTCGAGGAGGTGTAATTCATGCCCCAGCAGTACAAAATCGACAAGGTTGCAGAGATCGAGTCCCGTATCGCCGAGAACGCCGGTCTGTTCGTCGTCAACTACAACGGTCTGACGGTTAAGCAGGCTCAGGAGCTGCGTCATCAGCTTCGCGAGTGCGGCGCCGAGATGAAGGTCTACAAGAACAACCTGGTCAAGATCGCCCTCAAGAACCAGGAGCAGCCCGAGATCGACGAGATTCTCGCCGGCCCCGTCGCTTATGTGTTCTACGAGACCGAGCCGGTCGAGGCCGCTAAGGCCCTTAAGGACTTCTCCGCTAAGTCCAAGGGCGTCCTTGAGATCAAGGGCGGTATCTCCGACGGCAAGGCCGTTTCCGCTGATGATGTTAAGGCTATCGCCGAGCTGCCCACCAAGGATCAGCTTCTCGGCCAGATCGCCGGTCTCATCTCCGGTTTCGCTCGCGACATCGCTGTCTGCGTCAACGGCGTTTCCTCTGGTCTCGCTCGTTCGATCCAGCAGGTCTCCGAGCAGAAGGCAGCCTAGTCGCTGTTTTCACCCGCGGCGGCAACGCCGCACCCCTGGCGCATTCGCGCCGTGTTTTAACTGATCTCCGTGCATTCGCACGGAAACCGAAAGGACTTAGAAATGGCTAAGCTTACCACCGATGAGATCATCGATGCTCTTAAGGAAATGACCCTTCTCGAGGCTTCCGAGCTCGTCAAGGCTATCGAGGACACCTTCGGCGTTTCCGCCGCTGCTCCTGCCGCTGTTGTCGCCGCTCCTGCTGCTGGCGCTGCTGAGGCCGAGGAGAAGACCGAGTTTGACGTCGTGCTCGAGGGCTTCGGCGACAACAAGATCCAGGTCATCAAGGCCGTCCGTGAGCTCACCAACCTTGGCCTGAAGGAGGCCAAGGAGGTCGTCGAGGGCGCTCCCAAGGCTGTTCTCGAGGGTGCCAAGAAGGAGGACGCCGAGGCTGCCAAGGAGAAGCTCGAGGCTGCTGGCGCTGCTGTCACCCTCAAGTAATCAGGCTCTCTCGCCAGATTTCTTTGCAGACGGGGTTCGCATTGCGAGCCCCGTCTTTTTTTGTTGTGACCCCTCAAGTTCGCTTGCTCGGCATGCAAATTGCCGTCGTTAGCGTTGCTTTGGGGCCGATACCGTTGGGCGAGAAAATTGCACCACTCGTGCAATAATTTGCGTTGACCTGCTGAAGAATTGCGTTTGCCTTACGGCTGCGCCTGCTCCCGGCGGTAAGATACTTCGGTATCGCAATTTGGTCTGCGGCCGCCGTGCCGCACGCACAGGGCGCATGTGCGCCTGCGAAAGGATCCTTGAATAACATGAAGGCAATCATCCCCGCCGCCGGTCTGGGCACGCGTTTTCTGCCTGGCACCAAGTGCACGCCTAAAGAGATGCTGCCGGTACTCGACAAGCCGGTCATCCAGTATGTCGTTGAGGAGGCACTCGACCCCGAGGAGGTCGACGACGCCATTATCGTCACCTCTCCCGGTAAGCCCGAGCTGCTGAGCTACTTCCAGCCCGACCGCTCGCTCGAGAATCTGCTGCGCGAGCTGTCTCTTATACACATCTCCGTGCCCACGAGACTAAGGCGAAGCTCGTATGCCGTCTTCT
>URWS01000067.1 GCA_900551605.1 uncultured Collinsella sp.
TCTACACTTATGCGATCGTCGGCAGCGTCAGATGTGTATAAGAGACAGGGGCTGAACGAACGTGTTGCCGATGTTGGAGAGCTTGTAGCCCTTTTTCTCAAGCTCGGTGGCGAAGAAGATACGGTGCTGGAAGCTGTTGAGGTCGATGTCGCCGTCGGCCAGCGCAGCGTTGGGCGTGGTGTAGTCGGAGAACTGCACGATCTCCAGGTCGATGCCCTCGGCGGCGAGCTTCTTCTTAGCCGGTGCGTAAAGCTCCTCGTAGATGGTGCCGGTAACGCCCATCTTCACGGTCAAGCGCTCGGAGGCGGGCGCGGCGGTGAGCGCGTTTACCGCAAAGTAGAGGCCAAAGCCCACGGCGAGGGCGGCCGCGCCGATGATCACGTTGCGGCGCGTGTGCGAGCCCGTGGTGCCGGTGCCCGTGGCCGTGCCGTTGCCGGCCGCTGCCGCTGCGGCGGCGCGGTGCTCGGCGCTCGAACGCTTGGCCATCGCGTTGCCCACAATCTGGATGAGCGAGACCATGATCACGAGCACCACCACGGTCACGTATATTACGTCGAGCTGGTTGCGGTCCTTGCCGTACTGGATGGCGAAGTTGCCCAGGCCGCCGGCGCCCACGGCTCCGGCCATGGCGGTAAGGTTGAGCAGCGAGATGAGCGTCACGGTGGTTACGCGCGCCAGGCTCGAGACGGATTCGCGCAGGTATACGCGCCAGATGATGTCAAGCGGGGCCAGGCCCATGGCGTCGGCCGCCTCGATGAGCCCGGGGTCAACCTCGGCGAGCGACACCTCAACCTGGCGGGCGAAGAATGGGATGGCGCCCACTACGAGCGGCACGATGGCGCCCGGCACGCCGATGGCGGTTCCCATGATGAGACGCGAAACGGGGAGCAGCGCCGCCAGCAGGATGATGAACGGGATGGAGCGGAAGACGTTGGTCACCTTGTCGAGTACCTGCCACAGCGGACGGTTCTCCAAGATGCCGCCGGCGCGCGTGACGGTGAGCGCCACGCCCAGCACTCCGCCGAGCACGAACACGAACACGCCGGACCACGCGAGCATGAGCAGCGTCTCCCAAATGGAGGAGATGAACGTGTCCCACTGGGCCACGACGTTGGGAATGAATGCGGAAATGTTAGCGAGCATCAGCGATCACCTCGACGCGGACGTTTTCGTTCTGGGGCAGGTAGGCAAGGGCGGCGTCCACGCGGTCGCGCGTGCCGGAAAGGATGGCGACGGTGCCGCCGATGGGTGCATCGGCCACCACCTCGACGTCGGCGAAGATGATGTTCACGTCGATGTCGAAGCTGCGCGAGATGGAGCTGATGATGGGCTCGTTCACATCGCGGCGCTGGTAGTTGAGGCGCACGAGCACCTCGCCGGGGCGCAGTGCCACCACGGGGCTGCCCTCGGCCACCAGTGCGTCCACGCGGGTGAGCGTGGAGGTGGAGGAGATGAACTCGCGCGTGAGCTCGTGCGACGGGTTCGCGAACACGTCGTAGACCGGGCCGGACTCGATCACGCGGCCGTGCTCCATCACGGCCACGCGGTCGCAGATCTCCTTCACCACGTTCATCTGGTGGGTGATGACCACGATGGTGAGCCCCAGGTCGCGGTTGAGCTGCTTGAGCAGGGCGAGGATGGAGTGCGTGGTGGTGGGGTCGAGCGCGCTGGTGGCCTCGTCGCACAGAAGGACGCTGGGGCGCGTGGCGAGCGCGCGGGCGATGGCGACGCGCTGCTTCTGGCCGCCGGAGAGCTGCTCGGGGTAGGCGGCCGCCTTGTCCGAGAGCTCCACGAGCGCGAGCAGCTCGGTCACGCGGGCGTCGATCTCCTCGCGGGAGAGGCCGAGCTTGGCCAGCGGGAACGCGACGTTTTGCGCCACGGTACGCGAGGGGAACAGATTGAAGTGCTGGAAGATGATGCCGATGCTCTGGCGTTCGCGGCGCAGTTCGGCGTCGGACAGCGCGGTGATGTCGCGGCCGTCGACGGTGACGGTGCCCGATGTGGGGCGCTCGAGCAGGTTGATGCAGCGCACGAGCGTCGACTTGCCGGCGCCCGAGTAGCCGATGATGCCAAAGACCTCGCCGGTCTGGATGGTGAGCGTCACGTCGTCCACGGCGCGAAACGCCCCGCCCGTCCCTTGGTATTCCTTAACTATGTTGGTGAGTTCTATCACGGTACAGCCTTTCGGTTGAGTGTTGCTGATGGTTGGCGCCCGCGGCATGCCAAACAAAAAGGCGAGGACCCGGCTGCGGGTTCCTCGCCTTGAAGTTCGAGACTATGCGCGGGCTACATCATTCGCGGGCAGCGGGCGCTGCCGGCAGGCGAGGAGACAGGGGGCATCATCATGCCCGCGCACATGCACATCATCATGGAGTTGTTGGAAATGAATCCGTTCATGTTCGCTCCCTTCGCGGTGTAGCTGGACGGCGCGGCATCTCCGCGCTCATTGGTGGAACACCTTACCGTATCTGCACGCGCCGCGCAATACCCATTAACAAAGTAGGTAAAAAGAAATCTCCGCGGAGCTTTTGGTTAGTCGTTGGGGACGTTCTAAAACGACTAGTCATTCAAGAACGTCCTCAACGACTATGAAAAGAGGACGGCATAGACCTTTTGGTCATGCCGTCCTCTTTGAATGACAAGTTGTTCGCTCTCGTGCCCGCGTAACTAAATACGCTCTGCAATCTCGTGGATGAGGTAGTTGGTCTTTTCCCAGCCCAGGCACGGGTCGGTGATGGACTTGCCAAAGACGCCGCCGTCGACTGCCTGGTTACCGTCCTCCAGGTAGGACTCGATCATAAAGCCCTTGACCAGCTTGGAGATGGACTCGTTGCGGCGGCAGCTGTCGAGCACCTCCTTGCAAATGCGGTACTGCTCCAGCGGTCGTTTGCCCGAGTTGTCGTGGTTGCAGTCGATGACCGCAGCCGGGTTGGCGTAGCCGGCGTGTTCGGTGTAGCGCTCGGCCAGGCGCTCCAGGTGCTCGTAGTGATAGTTGGGGTAGGTGCGACCGTCGAGGCCGATATAGCCGCGCATGACGGCATGTGCGAGCGGGTTGCCGTCGCACTCGACTTCCCAGTTGCGGAAGATAAAGCTCTGGTGTGCCTGGGCGGCGTAAATGGAGTTGAGCATAACGGTGGTAGAGCCGGCAGTGGGATTCTTCATGCCAACGGGTACCGAAATGCCGCTCGACACCAGGCGATGCTCCTGGTTCTCGACCGAGCGTGCGCCCACGGCAACATAACTCAGCAGGTCAACGAGGTACTGGTAGTTGGACGGATAGAGCATCTCGTCGGCGGTGAAGAAGCCCGTTTCCTCAATAACGCGCAGGTGCATATGGCGGATGGCCTTGACGCCCTCGAGCAGATCGTCGGGAGCCTCGGGGTTGGGGTTGTGCAGCAGGCCCTTGTAGCCGGTGCCCTTGGTGCGCGGCTTGTTGGTGTAGACGCGCGGAATGATGATGAGCTTGTCCTTGACCTCCTCGGCGGTCTTGGCCAGTCGGTTCATGTACTCAAGCACCGAATCCTCGCGGTCGGCAGAGCACGGGCCGATGATGAGCACCTTACGTGCGTCCTCGCCGGTAAAGACTTTGGCGACCTCGGCGTCAAATGCCTGCTTTTTGGCGGTAAGCTCGGCAGAAAGCGGCATTTCCTCGCGGATCTCCATGGGGATCGGCAGCCTGCGTTTGAATTCCATGGCCATAGGGGCCTCCTCAATCTATGGAAAGAGCAATAAGCGTATTGTCGAATGCTCGGCATTATCCGCTGTCGCACGCTAAAGTGCAAGCCCTTGTCACCCCGAAACCTACCAAAAAGGGACAGGTTTATTTTGGTCGGTTTTATCTGGGAAAATGTCGGCACTCGCCGGAAGGGGGGGTCGGCGTACGGCACGCTGGAGCAAGTTGGGTCTTCTGCGGCATACCCCGTGGGCAAAAAATGGCAAATATGAGTACTGTTGCTGGCGTAGTCTCATATCGAGCTTACAAGATAATAGGCACAACAGCAAATATGTTCATTAACGTTGGCACACAGAAGCATACTAACGGGCGTTTTGATTAATTTGAAGGCGTATAGAAGCCGCAAAGAGGTCATTTGAGGCGGTTTTGGCTGCTACTAAAAATGTAACAGTACTCATATTTGACCTTTTTTGGCCACAGGGTCCGGAAGGGGCTGTCAATCGGGCCCCAAGAGAGCTAACTCGAGTGCCGTGGACGAAAAAACGGGGGCGCAGGTTGTCCTGCGCCCCCGTTCTCGGGCGTCATCATTTCTCTGCGGCCGTATCTACGCCGCCTCGTCGAACTGCGAGTTGTACAGGTCGGCGTAGAAGCCGCCCTGGGCGAGCAACTCGTCGTGCGTGCCCTTCTCGACGATGTCGCCGTCGCGGATCACCAGGATCACGTCGGCGTTGCGGATCGTGGACAGGCGGTGCGCGATGACAAAGCTCGTGCGGCCCTGCATTAGCGCATCCATGGCACGCTGAATAAGCTCCTCGGTACGAGTGTCAACGTTGGAGGTCGCCTCGTCCAAAATCAGCGCCGGACGGTCGGCCAAAATGGCACGGGCGATGGTCACGAGCTGGCGCTGACCCTGCGACAGGTTAGTGCCCTCCTCGTTGATCATAAAGTCGTAGCCGCCGGCGAGCGTATGGATAAAGTGGTCGCAGCGTGCGGCACGTGCGGCGGCCTCGACTTCGGCATCGCTCGCATCGGGGCGTCCGTAGCGGATATTTTCGCGGATGGTGCCGTTAAACAGCCAGGTATCCTGCAGCACCATGGCAAACTCGCCGCGCAGCGCCGCGCGGTCCCAGTCGCGCACGTCGACGCCCTCGACACGCAGCGAACCGTCGTCCACATCGTAGAAGCGCTGCAGCAGCTTGATGAGCGTGGTCTTGCCGGCGCCGGTGGGACCGACGATGGCGATGGTCTGGCCGGGCTGCGCCTCGCAGCTAAAGTCGTGGATGATGGTCTTGTCGGGCGTGTAGCCAAACTTGACGTGGTCGAACTCCACGTGACCGGGGCGCTTCTCGGGAATCTGCGCGTCGGCCTTCTGCTCCTCCTCGGGCGCGGCCAGGAACTCAAAGACGCGCTCGGTGGCGGCAGCCATCGACTGCATCGTGTTGCTCACGTTGCCCAGCTGCTGCACGGGTTGCGTAAAGTTGCGCACGTACTGGATAAAGCTCTGGATGTCGCCGGGCGTGGCATTGCCGGTCAGCGCGAGCTGCGCGCCCACCACGACGACGCCCACGTAGCCCATGTTGCCCACCAAGCTCATAAGCGGCATCATCAGGCCCGACAGAAACTGCGAGCGCCAGCCACTAATAAAGAGGCGGTCGTTTTGACGGTCGAACTCCTCGATCGAGGCCTCGGCGCGGTCGAACACCTGGATGACGTTCTGGCCGGCAAAGTCCTCCTCGATAATGCCGTTGACGGCGCCCAGAACCTGCTGTTGCTCGCGGAAGTACGGCTGCGAGAAGTGAATCATTACGGTCAGGATAATCGCGGCGGCCGGCAGCGTGAGCACGGTGACGCCGGTAAGCGGCAGGCTGATCGAAAGCATCATGACGAGCACGCCGATAATCTGCGTCACCGACGTGATGAGCTGCGTCACGCTCTGGTTGAGCGACTGACCCAGCGTATCGACGTCGTTGGTGATGCGGCTGAGTACGTCTCCCTTGCTGTGGCCGTTGAAGTAACTCATCGGCACGACGGCAATCTTGGCGGCGATTTCCTTGCGCATGCGGTAGCAGATCTTTTGCGTGACGCCGGTCATGAGCCAGCCCTGGATGAGGCTGCAGACAGAGCTCGCCAGATACAGGCAGAGCAAAAAGCCGAGCGTCTTGGCGATCCAGTCAAAGTCAACGTCGCCGGTGCCGTTGACCTTGGCGACCAGGCCTTCGAACAGCTTGGTCGTAACCTGGCCGAGCACCTTGGGTCCCACAATGTTAAAGATGACCGAGCACACGGCAAAGGCGACGGCGGCAAACACGGCAATCTTGTGCTGGCCGATATAGCCGAGCAGCTGCCTCATGGTGCCCTTAAAGTCCTTGGCCTTTTCGCCGCGACGCATGCCGCCCATGCGGCCCATGGGACCGCGCTGGCGGGTGGGCTTGGGAATCTGAGTCTTGGTCTCGTCTGCCATTAGCGCTCGCCTCCTTCCATGACGGCTGCAATTTCTTCTTGGGTAAGCCCCAGCTCCTCGGCGGAAAGCTGCGACTGTGCGATCTCCAGGTACGCCGGGCAGCTGCGCAGCAGCTCCTCGTGCGTGCCGGTGCCCACTACGTGGCCGTCGTCGAGCACGATGATCTGGTCGGCGTGCATGATGGTCGCGATGCGCTGGGCCACGACCACGAGCGCGGCGTCGGTGACGTTTTTGGCGAGCTCTTCGCGCAGGCGCGCGTCGGTCTTGTAGTCGAGGGCGCTAAACGAATCATCGAACACCACGACCTCGGGCTTTTTGGCCAACGCGCGGGCGATGGCCAAGCGTTGGCGCTGACCGCCCGAAACATTGGAGCCGCCCTGGCTAATGGGGGAGTCGTACCCGTCCTCGCGCTCGGCGATAAAGTCCTCGGCCTGGGCGATGCACGCGGCCTCGTGCATGTCCTCGTCGCTCACCATGTCGCCGGCAAACTTGAGGTTGCTCTCGACGGTGCCCGAGAACAGACGTCCCTGCTGCGGGATATAGCCAACCCGGCGGCGCAGCTCGGAGAGCGTCATGTCGCGTACGTCGACGCCGTCGAGCGAAATGCTGCCGCCCGTGACGTCGTACAGGCGCGGGATCAGCTGCACGAGCGTGGACTTGCCCGAACCCGTGGAGCCGATGATGCCGAGCATCTGACCGGCGTGCGTGGTAAAGCTGACGCCGCTGATGACATCGGCGCGGGCGTCGGGGTACTGGAAGCTCACGTCGCGGAAGCAGAGCTCGCCGCGCGGGGCGTTGGCCGCAGGCAACTTAGGCGAAGCGGGGTCGTTGATGCTGGTGGGGCAGGTGATGACCTCTTCCACGCGCTCGGCGGCAACCTCGGCGCGGGGCAGGATGACCGAAACCATGGTGAGGATCATAAACGCCATGACGATCTGCATGGTGTAGGAGATAAACGCCATCATGTTGCCGACCTGCATCACGCCGTCGGACACGCCCTGAGCGCCAAACCACACGATCAGCACGGTGATGCAGTTCATGACGAGCATCATGAGCGGCATCATAAAGCTCATGGCGCGGTTGGTGTAGAGCTGCGTGGTCATCAGGTCGAGCGAGGCCTTGTCAAAGCGCTCGAGCTCGTGCTCCTCGCGGTTGAACGAGCGGATGGGCATGAGGCCGTCGAGCAGCTCGCGGGCGGTAAGGTTCACGCGGTCCACAAAGCCCTGCATCTTTTTGAACTTGGGCATGGTGAGGCCCATGAGCACGCCGACGACGGCCGAGACCGCAATGATGGCCACGGCG
>URWS01000068.1 GCA_900551605.1 uncultured Collinsella sp.
ACGCCGTACTTGGAGCGGCAGGTGAGCAGCGCGCGGAGCTTGACCTTCTTGAGGCCCGCATCGACCATCTTCTGGATGTCGGCGACCTTCTCGATGTAGCCGTCCTGTTCAAAGAGCACGGTGCCATCGGGAGCCACGACGTCCTCAATGAAGCAACGGCCGACGAGGTCGGTGTTGAGGTCGGTGGTGCCGGGAATGATGAGGTTGTAGGTGACGCCCTCGTGCGTACCGCAGTCCTCCTCGCGGACGATGACGTCCTGGGCCACGTCGACCAGACGACGGGTCAGGTAACCAGAGTCCGAGGTGTGGGATGCGGTATCGACCAGGCCCTTACGGGCGCCGTAGGTCGAAATGAAGTACTCGAGCGGCAGCAGACCCTCGCGGAAGTTCGCCTTAATGGGAAGGTCGATCGTCTCGCCGGACATATCTGCCATCAGGCCACGCATGCCACCGAGCTGACGCAGCTGGGTCTTAGAACCACGGGCGCCGGAGTCGGCCATCATGTACAGCGGGTTCTCCTCGTCGAACATGTCGAGCATGAGCGCTGCGACCTTGTCGGTACAAGCGGTCCACTCGTTAACGACTTCGATGTGGCGCTCCGTCTCGTTGATGAAGCCCTCCTCGAAGTACTCGTTGATCTGGTCGACGTTGGCCTGGGCGCGATCGAGCAGCTCCTGCTTCTCGGCAGGGATGAGAGCGTCCCACACCGAGATGGTGAGGCCGGCGCGGGTAGCGTAGTGGAAGCCGGAGTACTTGATGGCGTCGAGGATCGGACCGACCTTGGCCTCGGGGTAACGATCGCAGCAGTCCGCAACCAACTTGGCCACGTCGCCCTTGACCATCTTGTAGTTCATGAACTCGTAGTCTTCGGGCAGGCACTGGCGGTTGAAGATGATGCGGCCGATGGAGGTCTCGAAGCGCGCGGTCTTGTTGCCGGTGACGTCGTAGTCGACAAACTCGTTCTTGCCGTTCTTGACGCGGAAGATACGGGTGCCGTCCTCGTTGATGACGTTGGCGTCGGCAGCGGACACGCGGACCTGAATCTTGGCCTGCATGTCGACCTCGGAGCGGCAGTCATAGGCGTGCAGCGCGTCGTCGAAGCTGGCGAACACGTGGTTCTCGCCCGGCAGACCGTCGCGGACCTGGGTCAGGTAGTACACACCGATGATCATGTCCTGCGAGGGGATGTTGACCGGCTTGCCGGATGCCGGCGAGCGCAGGTTGTTCGCAGAGAGCATGAGCACGCGGGCCTCGGCCTGAGCCTGGCTGGACAGCGGCACGTGGACAGACATCTGGTCGCCGTCGAAGTCGGCGTTGAAGGGCGAGCAGACCAGCGGGTGCAGGTGGATAGCCTTGCCCTCGACCAGCACCGGCTCAAAGGCCTGGATGGACAGACGGTGCAGGGTCGGTGCACGGTTGAGCAGCACGACGCGGCCGTCAATGACCTCTTCGAGGATGTCCCACACAAAGGTGGCACCACGGTCGATAGCGCGCTTGGCGCCCTTGATGTTCTCGACCTTGCCAAGCTCGACCAGGCGCTTCATGACGAAGGGCTTGAAGAGCTCCAGCGCCATGGTCTTGGGCAGACCGCACTGGTGCAGCAGCAGCTTGGGGTCGGTAACGATAACCGAACGGCCGGAGTAGTCGACACGCTTACCCAGCAGGTTCTGACGGAAGCGACCCTGCTTGCCCTTGAGGGCCTCGGCAAGCGACTTGAGCGGGCGACCGCCACGGCCAGAGACCGGGCGACCACGACGGCCGTTGTCGAACAGGGCGTCCACGGACTCCTGGAGCATGCGCTTCTCGTTGTTCACGATGATCGCGGGGGCGTCCAGGTCGAGCAGGCGCTTGAGTCGGTTGTTACGGTTGATCACGCGACGATACAGGTCGTTGAGGTCGGACGCGGCGAAGCGGCCGCCGTCGAGCTGGACCATCGGGCGCAGATCGGGCGGAATGACCGGGATGACGTCCAGGATCATGTTCGCGGGGCTGTTGCCGCCCTTCAGGAAGGCGTCAACGACCTCGAGGCGCTTGACGGCCTTCTCGCGCTTCTGCTTCTGGGAATCCTCGTCGGCGATGATGGCCTTGAGCTTCTCGGCCTCGGAGGGGAGGTCGATAGCAGCGAGCAGGTCGCGAACGGCCTCGGCACCCATACCACCCTTGAAGTACATGGAGTAGTAACGGGTCATCTCGCGGAACAGCGGCTCATCGGAGATGAGGTCGCGCTCGGTGAGCTTCATGAAGGCGTTGAAGGCGTCCGTGCGGAGCTGCTTCTCGTCCTTGCACTCTTCCTCGATGTCAACGATGCCGGAGGCGATCTCCTCGGGGGTCAGCGGCTCCTCGTCGGAGAACTCGTCAAAGTTCTCGGGGTCGCCCTGCTCCTTGAGGGATTCGATCTGGCGGGCGCACTCGGCATCGATCTCTTCCAGATCGGCGGCGAGCTCCTCGCGCAGGTCGTCGGCGTCGGCCTCGCGAGCCTCGTAGTCAACCTCGGTGATGATGTAGCTGGCAAAGTACAGAACCTTCTCGAGGTCCTTGGACTTGATGTCGAGCATACGGCTCATCGGGAAGCTCGTAGGGCTCTTGAAGTACCAGATGTGGGACACGGGAGCGGCGAGCTCGATGTGGCCCATGCGGTCGCGACGCACCTTGGCCGAGGTGACCTCGACGCCGCAGCGCTCGCAGACGATGCCCTTAAAGCGGATGCCCTTGTACTTGCCGCAGGAGCACTCCCAGTCCTTGGCGGGACCGAAGATCTTCTCGCAGAACAGGCCGTCCTTCTCGGGCTTGAGGGTACGGTAATTGATGGTCTCCGGCTTCTTGACCTCACCGTGCGACCAGGAACGGATCTGGTCGGCGGAGGCAAGGGAGATCTTTACCGAGTCAAAATCAGTAGCTTCGAAATCTGCCACAGTCAACTACTCCTTATCAGTGGTCGTGGCGGCGACAGCCTCGGGTGCCTCGGCGGTCTCGGCATCCTGGGCCTCGACGTCGGCGTCAACGCCGGCGAGCGCAGCCAGGTCGTCGAGAGCAGAGGTCTCCTCGGCGGTCACAGGGGCGGAGGCGTCCTCGTCGGCATCGTGCATGGGCTCGATGTCCAGCGCGAGGGAGCGAATCTCCTTGACGAGAACCTTGAAGGACTCGGGGATACCCGGGACAGGGACGTTCTCGCCCTTGACGATGGACTCGTAGGTCTTGACGCGGCCCACGGTATCGTCGGACTTGACGGTCAGGATCTCCTGCAGGACGTTGGAAGCACCGTAAGCGTACAGTGCCCAAACTTCCATCTCGCCGAAGCGCTGGCCGCCGAACTGAGCCTTGCCGCCCAGAGGCTGCTGGGTAACCAGGCTGTAAGGGCCGGTCGAACGGGCGTGGATCTTGTCGTCGACCATGTGGCCGAGCTTGAGGATGTAGGACGTACCCACGGTAATGGGCTCGCGGAACTCCTCGCCGGTGCGGCCGTCGAACAGGCGGGTCTTGCCGCGCTCGTCAAGCTGGGTGACGAACTCGGGGCGCATGTGATCACCAAAGGCAGCGGTGGCCTTGTTGAGCATGTTCTTGTTGGCACGACGGATGACCTCGGCGATCTCGTCCTCCTTGGCGCCGTCGAAGACGGGCGTCGCGGTGAAGAACGGACCGGGGATGTACTTGTCGGAGTCGGCCTGCTCAGTATCCCAACCGCAGGCGGCAGCCCAGCCAAGGTGGCACTCGAGCAGCTGGCCGACGTTCATACGCGAAGGAACGCCCAGCGGGTTGAGGATAACGTCGATCGGGGTACCGTCAGCCATGTAGGGCATGTCCTCGACCGGCAGAACGTTACAGATAACACCCTTGTTGCCGTGGCGGCCGGCGATCTTATCGCCCTGCTGGATCTTACGACGCTGAGCGACGTAGACGCGCACCTGCTCGTTGACGCCGGGGGCCAGGTCGTCGCCGTTCTCGCGGCTAAAGCGGACGACGTCGATGACGCGGCCGTAAGCGCCGTGAGGCATCTTAAGGGAGGTGTCGCGGACGTCGTGGGCCTTGGCACCGAAGATGGCGCGCAGCAGGCGCTCCTCGGCGGTCAGAGCGCTCTCGCCCTTAGGCGTGACCTTGCCGACCAGGATGTCGCCAGGGCCGACCTCGGCGCCGATGCGGATGATGCCGTCCTCGTCGAGGTTGGCAAGCATGTCCTCGGAGAGGTTCGGGATCTCGCGGGTGATCTCCTCGGGGCCGAGCTTGGTGTCGCGGGCATCGATCTCGTGACGGGTGATGTTGATGGTCGTCAGCAGGTCCTCGGCCACCAGGCGCTCGGACACGACGATACCGTCCTCGTAGTTGAAGCCTTCCCACGGCATGTAGGCCACGGTGAGGTTCTGGCCCAGCGCGAGCTCGCCGTGATCGGTCGAAGGACCGTCGGCCAGAGGCTCGCCCTGCTCAACGGTGTCACCGACACGCACGAGCGGACGGTGGTTGATGCAGGTGGACTGGTTGGAACGCTGGTACTTGGCCAGGTGATACTCGTCCATGCCGCCGGCATGCTTGACGATGATCTTGGCGGCGTCGGCAAAGATGACCTCGCCGGCGTTCTTGGCCAGGGTGACCTCGCCGGAGTCCAGGGCGGCGCGACGCTCCATGCCGGTACCGACATAGGGAGCGGCGGGGTGAACCAGCGGCACGGCCTGACGCTGCATGTTGGCGCCCATCAGCGTACGCTTGGCGTCGTCGTGCTCAAGGAACGGGATCAGCGTGGCTGCGACGGAGAGCATCTGACGCGGCGAGACGTCCATGTAGTCGACGTCCTCGACGGGCACGTCGGCGGGAGCGCCGAAGGAGCCGTCGAAGTCGCGGGTACGGGCGATCACGGTGTGCGGGCGGACGATCTTGCCCTCGGCATCGGTCGTGATGAACTCGTTGGTCTTGGGATCGAGCGGCGTGTTGGCCGGCGCGATAACGTGCTTCTCTTCCTCGTCAGCGGTCATCCAGTCGATCTGGTCGGTGGCAACGCCGTTCTCGACGCGACGGAACGGAGCCTCGATGAAGCCGTACTCGTTGACGCGGGCGTAGAGGGCGAGCGAGCCGATCAGGCCGATGTTGGGGCCTTCGGGGGTCTCGATCGGGCACATGCGGCTGTAGTGCGAGTTGTGAACGTCGCGGACGGCCGTCGGCACGTTGGTGCGGCGGCTGGAGCCCGACTTGTGGCCGGCAAGACCGCCAGGGCCGAGTGCGGACAGACGGCGCTTGTGGGTCAGACCGGTCAGGGGGTTCGCCTGGTCCATGAACTGCGAGAGCTGCGAGGAACCGAAGAACTCCTTGATGGAGGCCACGATCGGGCGGATGTTGATGAGCGACTGCGGGGTGATCTCGTCGATGTCCTGGGAGCTCATGCGCTCACGGACAACGCGCTCCATACGGCTCATGCCGATACGGAACTGGTTGGCGACGAGCTCGCCGACGGTGCGGATGCGGCGGTTGCCGAAGTGGTCGATGTCGTCGACCTTGAAGCCCTGCTCGCCGGCAGCGAGGGACAGGAGGTAGCGCAGCGTCGCGACGATATCCTCGTCGGTGAGCACCGTGACCTCTTCCTCGGTGGTGAGGTTGAGCTTCTTGTTGACCTTGTAACGACCGACGCGGGCCAGATCGTAGCGCTGCGGGTTAAAGAGCAGGCCCTCGAGCAGGCTACGGGAAGCGTCCACGGTGGGGGGCTCGCCCGGGCGCAGGCGACGGTAAATCTCGATGAGGGCGTCCTCGCGAGTGAGGGCGGTGTCGCGCTCCAGGGTGCGCTTGATCACATCGGAGTTGCCGAGCAGCTCGATAATGTCGTCGTTGGTGACGGCGATGCCAAGGGCGCGCAGGAACATCGTGGCGCTCTGCTTACGCTTACGGTCGATGGAGACCATGAGCTGGTCGCGCTTGTCGACCTCAAACTCAAGCCAGGCACCGCGGGACGGGATGATCTGGGCCTTGTAGATCTGCTTGCCCGAATCCATCTCGGAGCTGTAGTACACGCCCGGGGAGCGGACGAGCTGCGAGACGACGATACGCTCGGTACCGTTGATGATGAAGGTGCCCTGATCGGTCATCATGGGGAAGTCGCCCATAAAGACGAGCTGCTCCTTGATCTCGCCGGTCTCCTTGTTGGTGAGACGGACGTCGGTCAGAAGCGGAGCCTGATAGGTCATATCCTTCTCGCGGCACTCCTCGACGGTGTGCGCGGGGTCGCCGAACTGATGCTCGCCGAAGGTAACCTCGAGAACATGGTTCTGGCTCTGGATGGGGCTGGATTCCTTGAACGCCTCACGAAGGCCCTCGTCCTTAAAACGCTCAAAGGATTCCCTTTGAACAGAGATAAGGTTGGGGAGCTCCATGGCCTCCGGGATTTTCCCGAAGCTGACGCGCTTGCGCTCAGTGGCAGTGTATGCGTAGGTCACCAGGTTTTTCCTCCTTCACGGAAATGCTCGGTGGGTTGGCGAGGCATAGCTTCGCCAGTTATCGCAACCTAATAGTTTATCAGGTACCGACCGTTGGGCAAGAAAAGCCTTGACGCGATTGAGTTTTTGGAGTAGCAAAGTTTTTCGACAGAAAACACGCAGGTAGATGTATGTGTATCGAACATCTGTTCATATATTTTCTGTGAACAGAGAGCCGGCAATCGCAGCTCTTATAAAAAACGGGCGCGAACCGAGGTCCACGCCCGTAAATGTCGATGCCCGAAGGCTTACTTGCGCATCAATCCGCCGCGCTCGTCGATGGCGTCCCAGAAGGCATCGGCAAAGCGGGGGTCGCTTGCAGCCATGAGGGCGTTAGTGGCCATCCAGCCAGAGGGAGTGCCGGTGTCGTAGCCCGAAAGCGGGTCGATGACGACAGCGTACATGGCCTCGCGGTCGAGCGAACGGGCCATAGCGTCGGTAAGCTGGATCTCGCCGCCCTTGCCGGCCTGCTGATCGGCCAGCAGGTCCATGACCAGCGGGCTCAGCAGGTAACGACCGACAATGTACAGGTTGGACGGAGCCGCCTCGGGAGCGGGCTTCTCGACCAGACCGCCGATGCGCCAAACGGCACCGGGCTCGTCGTCGCCGGCATTCTCAAAGCCCTCGAGAGAACCAACGCGGTCGCCGGCGATAACACCGTAGCGGCTGACTTCCTCGGGAGCGCACGCGGCGACGGCGATAACCGAAGCGCCACCGTGCTCCTTGGAGACAGCGAGCATCTTGTCGCAGATGTCGCGGTTGGGCACAACATAGTCGCCCAGAAGAACCAGGAAGTTCTCCCCTGCCACAGCGTCGGCAGCAGAGCGAATGGCGTGACCGAGGCCCTTGGGCTCGTACTGATAGCGGAAGTCGACCGGCATGCCGCCCGCGTGGGCAACGGCGTCGGCGCTGTCTCTTATACACATCTCCGAGCCCACGAGACTAAGGCG
>URWS01000069.1 GCA_900551605.1 uncultured Collinsella sp.
ACGAGATTCGCCTTAGTCTCGTGGGCTCGGAGATGTGTATAAGAGACAGTCCCGGGAGAGGACTGGGGCCTTGAGTTCGATGGCCCCATCTTCGATGGCATGCGCACCTGCGTGAACGCCTGCGTGTTCTGCTTTATGACGATGCTCCCCAAGGGCGGCCGCTCAACGCTCTATATTCGCGATGACGACTACCGCCTGAGCTTTTTGCAGGGCAACTTCGTCACGCTCACGAACCTCACCGACGAGGACGTGCAAAACGTCATCCAACGCAACATGAGCCCTATGAACGTGTCGGTCCATGCCGTGAGCCCCGACGTCCGCCGTCGTATGATGGGCCGCAACGCCCAGCGCGGCATGGACGTACTCGAGGCCATCATGGCCGCCGGCATCGAGATCCACGCGCAGATTGTGTTGTGCCCCGGCATGAACGACGGCGAGGAGCTGGAAAAGACCCTGCGCTTTTGCGAGGAGCACGAGCAAATCACAAGCCTGGGCATTGTGCCGCTCGGTTTTACCAAGCACCAAAACCGCTTTAGCTGGTCCTACAGCGACAAACCCGAGCTCGCGCGCGAGACCATTGCCATGATCCGTCCCTACCAGGACCGCGCCTTCGAACGTTTTGGCCGCCACACCTTCCAGATGAGCGACGAGTTCTACCTGGACGCCGGCATCGATCCGCCCGAGGCGGACTTTTACGACGGCTATCCGCAGTACTACGACGGTATCGGCATGATCCGCTCATACCTAGACGAGACGGACGATGTGCTCGCCGCCGATGCCGAACGACTGGCCCGCGTCCGCGAGGCCATCGCCACTCGCAGCCAGCACCTGCTGTGCCTCTCGGGCGCCAGCGCACGCGACACCGTGGCACGTTTCGTGGAATCGCCGCAGGGGCTCGCCGGCACCGTCACGGCCATCAAGAATCGCTACTTTGGCGGCAACGTGGACGTGACCGGCCTCATCGTCGCCTGCGACATTCTGGAACAGCTGCCGCAGGACCTCTCGGGGGTTATGCTCTTTGTGCCTAAGCTCATGTTCAACGCTGACGGCATGACGCTTGACGAGTATCATCGTGACGATTTACTCGCAAGCCTTACCAGTCGCGGCGCCGAGGTTCATGTGGTGTCGACCATGCCGCATGAGCTGCTCGATACCCTGGAGCACATCCTTGGCATTGTGCCTGCCGACTCTAACACTTCCACTGACCCTACCCATTAAAGGAGTGCAGATGAAACCTATCGTCGCCGTCGTCGGACGCCCCAACGTGGGCAAGTCCACGCTCGTTAACCGCCTGGCCCAGACCTCGGACGCCATCGTCCATGAGTCCCGCGGCGTCACGCGCGACCGCTCGTACCACACGGCCGATTGGAACGGCCGCGAGTTCACCATCGTCGACACGGGCGGCATCGAACCGCTCAAGAGCGATGACGTCTTCGCCACGTCCATTCGCGACCAGGCCCTCGCCGCCGCCGAGGAAGCCGCCGTCATCCTGTTTGTGGTCGACGGCCGCACCGGCGTCACCGAGGAGGACGAGTCGGTCGCTCGCATGCTCAAGCGCTGCGACAAGCCGGTCTTTCTGCTGGTGAACAAGCTCGACAACCCCGATCGAGAGAACGACAGCATCTGGGAGTTCTATTCGCTCGGTATCGGCGAGCCCACGCCGCTCTCGGCCCTGCACGGCCACGGCACGGGCGACCTGCTCGACGACATCGTGGCCCTGCTTCCCGAGGAAGAGGACGAGGTCGCCGATGAGTTCCCCGATGCGCTGAACGTGGCCATCATCGGCCGCCCCAACGCCGGTAAGTCCTCGCTGTTCAACCGCATCCTGGGCGCCGACCGCTCTATCGTGTCCAACATTGCCGGCACGACGCGCGACGCCATCGACACCGTCGTGGAGCGCAACGGCAAGCACTACCGAATGGTCGACACCGCGGGCATCCGTAAGAAGAGCACCGTGTACGAGAACATCGAGTACTACTCCATGGTTCGCGGCCTGCGCGCCATCGACCGCGCCGACGTGGCGCTGCTCGTCGTCGACGCCTCCGTTGGCGTTACCGAACAGGACCAGAAGGTCATGGGTCTTGCCATCGAGCGCGGATGCGCCATCGTTGTGCTGCTCAACAAGTGGGACCTGCTCGACGATGACCGCAAGCGCGAGGCCTGCATGGAGACCATCGACCGCCGTCTGGGCGTCATGGCTCCCTGGGCCCAGTACCTGCGCATCTCTGCCCTCACCGGCCGCAGCGTCGAGAAGATCTGGGCGATGGTCGACGCCGCCGAAAAGACGCGCTCGCAGAAGATTAGCACCTCGCGCCTCAACACGTTCCTCACCGATCTGCGCGAGTTCGGTCATACCGTGGTGGACGGCAAGCGCCGCCTGCGCATGCACTACGTGACCCAGACGGGCGTCAACCCGCCGACGTTCACGTTCTTCGTCAACCACAGCGACTTGGTCAACGACACCTACCAGCGCTATGTGGAGAACCGCATGCGCTCGACCTTCGACTTTGCCGGCACGCCCATTCGACTCTTCTTTAGGAAGAAGGAGCAAAAGGATGCATAATCCGATTCTGCTGACCGCCATCTGCGCCGTGGTCTCGTTCTTTATCGGAGCGATTCCGTTTGGCCTGATCTTGGGCCGCGTGTTCAACCACACGGACATTCGCAAGGCGGGCTCCGGCAACATCGGCACCACCAACGCGCTGCGCGTGGCCGGCCCCAAGGTGGCCGCGCTCACGCTGCTGCTCGACTGCCTTAAGGGCGCCATCTGCGTTGTCATCGCCCGTCCGCTCATCGCGAGCGTGGGCTATGGATTTCCGCCGAACATCATGGCGCCCGGAGCCCCCGGCGACTGGATGCTCGGCGTCATCTGCCTGGCAGCGGTGTGGGGCCACATCTTCTCGCCCTACCTCAATTTCCATGGCGGCAAGGGAATCGCAGTTGGCCTGGGCGTCATCCTCGCCTGGTATTGGCCAATTGGCCTGTCGCTGCTGGGCATGTTTATCGTGGCCGTCGCCATCACCAAGTTTGTGTCGGTGGGCTCGCTTGCCGCGGCCATCGGTCTTCCCATCGCTGCTTGCGCGGTCTTTCCGTACAGCAGCCTGGGCCTCAAGTTCTGCATGGCGATAATCGGCATCACCGTGGTGTGGGCCCATCGCGCGAACATCAAAAAGCTCATGACCGGTAAGGAGTCCAAGCTCTCGTTTACCAAGCGCGTCACCGAGCCCGACGATAAGTAGGAGAGAGTCATGAATGTTGCGCTGATTGGCTCTGGCTCGTGGGGAACCGCCGTCGCCGGCCTTGCCGCCGCGCGAGCCGTGCGCGTAACCATGTGGGCCCATAGCGAGCAGACGGCCGCCGGCATCAATGGCGAGCACCGCAACCCCCGGTATTTGATGAGCTACGAGCTGCCCGGCAACGTCGTCGCCACCACGGACCTGGTACAGGCGCTCGACGGTGCCGATGCGATCATCTTTGCCGTGCCCTCCACGCACTTGCGCGACGTGTGCCATCGGGCAGCGCCCTTTATCGCCGCCGATACCCCGGTGCTCTGCCTCACCAAGGGCATTGAGCCCGAGTCCGGCCTGCTCATGAGCGAGGTCATCGCCAGCGAGATCGGCAACGAGGCGCGCGTGGCGGCGCTCTCGGGTCCCAACCATGCCGAGGAGATCTGCCGCGGCGGTCTTTCTGCCGCCGTCATCGCCAGCAAAGATCCGCAGATAGGGGAGACCTTTAAGGACCTGCTCCTATCCACGGCCTTTCGTATTTATCTGTCGCAAGACATGACCGGTGTCGAGGTCTGCGGCGCCATGAAAAATGTCATCGCCATCGTATGCGGCATCTCCGCCGGTACCGGTGCGGGCGACAACACGCTTGCCCTCATCATGACGCGCGGCCTGGCAGAGATCAGCCGTCTGGTGCACGCCCGCGGCGGTCAAGCTATGACCTGCATGGGACTTGCCGGCATGGGCGACCTCATTGCCACCTGCACCTCGGAGCACTCGCGCAACCGCACCTTTGGCTACGAGTTTGCCCACGACGTGTCGCTCGACGAGTATCAGACGCGCACGCATATGGTGGTCGAGGGCGCCGTCGCGGCCCGCAGCGTCAGCGAGCTTGCCCGTTCGCTGGGCGTAGACATTCCGCTCACCTTTGCCGTGGAGCAAACGCTCTACAACGGTGTTACTTTGGATAGGGCGCTCGAGATTCTTACCGATCGCGTCCCTTCTCAAGAGTTCTACGGACTCACCGACTAGCGCAGAAAGGCTACTACCATGGGTTCCATCAAAATCGCTCCGTCCGTCCTTTCGGCCGACATGGCCAACCTCAAGGGCGAGCTCGACAAGATCGCCGGTGCCGACTACGTACACTTTGACGTTATGGACGGTCACTTTACCGGCAACCTCACCTTTGGCGTTGACATCCTTAAGGCCGTCAAGCGCTCCACCGATGTACCGGTCGACGCGCACCTCATGGTGTCGAACCCCGACGAGACGGTCGATTGGTATGCCGACGCCGGTGCCGACATGATCACCGTGCACTACGAGGCTTCCACGCACCTGCACCGCACGCTCACGCATCTGCAGCAGCGCGGCGTCAAGGCCGGCGTGGTGCTCAACCCCGCCACCCCCGTGTGCGTGCTCGAGAGCATCATCGACGTTGTCGACATGGTGCTGCTGATGAGCGTGAACCCTGGCTTTGGCGGCCAGAGCTTTATCCCTGGTACAATCGCCAAACTGCACGAGCTTACGGCCATGTGCGAGCGACATGGCGTGTCGCCCATGATCGAGGTCGACGGCGGCATCTCTTCCAAAAACATCGCCGAGGTCGTCAAGGCCGGCGCAAATGTCCTGGTGGCCGGTTCCGCCGTATTTAAGTCCGAAGATCCCGCCGCCGAGGTTGCGCTGCTGCAGAAGCTGGGCAACGAGGCTGCACAGGAGGCATAAACCCTTATGACCGCAGGTCAAAACCGCATACCCGTGAATCTTGACTATGCCGCCTCGACGCCCATGCGCGCCGAGGCGCTCCTTGCGCAGCGCGAGTACGACGACAGCGAGCTTGCCGGCGTCAACCCCAACTCGCTGCACTCGCTCGGCCGCAAGGCTGCCGCGCGTCTGGAGGTTGCACGTCGCGAGATCGCCCGCAGCTTTGGCGCGCGCGTTCGCCCGTCTGAGATTGTTCTGACCAACGGCGGCACCGAAGCCAACCAGCTGGCGCTACTCGGTCTTGCCGAGGGTGCACGTCAGCGCGACCGTAAGCGTAACCGCGTGATCGTATCTGCCATCGAGCACGATTCGATTCTGGACAACCTGCCGCTGCTGCGTGCCGCAGGCTTTAGAGTCGACCTGGTGCAGCCCTGCCGCATGGGCTACATTGAGCCTGCCACGCTTGTCGAGCTACTAGGCGACGACGTGGCGCTCGTGAGCATCATGGTTGCCAACAACGAGACCGGCGTGGTGCAGCCCATCCGCGAGCTTGCCGCGGCCGCGCATACCGTGGGCGCCCTGTTCCACACCGATGCCATCCAGGGGTATCTGCATATTCCGCTCGATGTTACCGAGCTGGGAGTTGACGCCATGACCGTTGCTGCGCACAAGATCGGTGGCCCCGTGGCATCCGGCGCGCTCTACCTTAAGAACCGCACGCCGCTGCGCCCGCGCATCTTTGGCGGCGGACAGGAAGCCGGACGTCGCGCCGGCACGCAGGATCTGCGCACGCAGCTCGCCTTTGCCGCTGCCGCCCGCACGCTGACGCTCCATGTGGCCGAGGAGCGCGAGAAGCTGCAAGCCCTTTCCGACAAGCTCTACGCCAAGCTTACGGCCCATCCGCGCATTCACGCCACCATGGGCGACTATGCGCATGCCGACCGTCTGCCCGGCATGGTATCGATCTACATTGACGGCATGGACTCCGAGGAGCTCATCATCAAGCTCGACGCCGCCGGCTTTGAGGTATCGGCCGGTTCTGCCTGCTCGAGCGGCAGCATGGACCCGAGCCATGTTCTCAGCGCCATGGGCATTGGTCGCGAGCAGGCATTGGGCGCTCTGCGTATCTCGTTTGATGACCGTGTGAACCCTGCCGACCTGGACGACTTTGCCCAGACGCTGCTCTCGATCGTGGGTGCCGCATGATCGTCGCCGAGTTTGAACGTGCGCTGCTGGCGCGCTACCCCAAGGCGGACGCCGAGGGCTGGGATCACGTAGGTCTCTCCGTTGGCGATCCCGCTGCCGAGATTACCGGCGTTGCCTGCGCGCTCGATGCCACCGAGGCAAATGTTCGCCGTGCACAAGAAGCCGGTGCCAACGTTCTGCTGACGCATCATCCCATATACATCAAGGCGCCCGAGGCGTTTTGCCCAGCTGATGCCGCACGCCCCCAGTGCAGCGCGGCACTCTACGAGGCAGCGCGTTGCGGCGTGAGCATCATTTCGCTCCACACCAACCTGGACCGCTCGCACGAAGCCCGCGTCTGCCTGAGCGAGCTGCTGGGTGCCGCACCCGTGAGCTCACTGGAGCACGTGGACGACCCCGAGTCCACCGGCCTGGGTGCACTCGCGACCCTCAACAACCCCTGTAGCCTGCGCGATCTCGCCGCCCGTGCCGCCACGGCATTTGGCAGCGACCCGCGTGTGTGGGGCGAAGCCGAGCACGCGTGCCGAACCGTCGCTATTTTGGGCGGCTCCCTGGGCGACTTTGGAGAGCTCGCCATCGCCGCAGGCGCAGATGTTGTCGTGACGGGCGAGGCGGGCTACCACGTGGCGCAAGACCTTGCCTTGCGCGGGCTGTCGGTGATCTTGCTCGGCCACGACCGCTCTGAGGAGCCGTTCGTTGATATATTGATGAACTCTGCAGTTGACGCCGGGGTCGACCCCCGTCATGCGATTAAAATACTGAACCCTTGCCAATGGTGGACTGTGACAGAAGGAGAGAACTTATGAGCGCCGGCGCTACGCTACTCAAGCTGCAACAGATCGATTTGGAGCTCGCCCGCAACAAGAGCGAACTTGCCAATATGCCGGAGCTCAAGGAGCTCGCTTCCAAGCGCAAGACCTATGTGAAGCTCAAGTCCGAGATGACCAAGCTCTACGCCCAGCGCAAGGATCTGGACATTGAGCTCGACGATCTCAACACCACCGAGATTCAGACCAACAACGCCATCGAGGCTGCCAAGAAGCGCCATGTCGACGGCTCCGACTACCGCGAGGTTCAGGACCTGGAGAATGAACTCGCCACCCTGGCCAAGCGTCTGGACAAGATTGAGCACACCCGCAAGGACGTCGTTGTCGCCCATAAGGAGGCGCTCGAGCGCGAGGCCCGCGCGCAGGCAATCATCGCCAAGTTCGAGGAGGGCGTGAAGGCCGATACCAAGGCCGCCCGCGCCAAGGCT
>URWS01000070.1 GCA_900551605.1 uncultured Collinsella sp.
TCGCTATAATGGCGGCAACGCGACACATATATAAGTAAGGAGATCGCGTATGAACGGTTATTCGTTTTTCGCGCCGACCATGCCACAAAGGGGACGGGCACCTTTGTGGTGGTTCTTGCAGATGTGGTGGCCTGTCTCGCTGCTTTGTCTCAATCTGTAACATCTAGACGGGCAAAAGGTCTCTATCTGTTACAGATTGAGACAAAGATCAGGGGCAAAGACGGTCTGTCTCGATCTGTAACAGCTAGACGCGGATTCGTCCGCTAGGTGTTACAGATCGAGACAATTGAGTTGGGAAAATAAAAACCTCCGCAGGGGTGCTTCCCTTGCGGAGGTTTTCTTACTCGTTCAGCAGCCTTACGGCTTCGGCAGCCATGTTCTCGACCGTCATGCCGTTCTGGGCGAGCAGCTCGTTGGGGTCGTAGCGGTCGGGGAAACCCTTGGCAATGCCGAAGGTGCGCGTGCGCAACGGCGTGCATGCCAGATAACATGCCACGCGCTCGCCCCAGCCGCCGTCTAAGATGCCGTCCTCGAGGGTGACGACAACGCGATGCTCGGCGGCAAGGCTGTCGAGGAACTCACGGTCAAGCTCGGTTGCATAGCGCGGGTTGACGAGCGTGGCCTCGATACCGTACTCGGCAGTCAGACGGTTTGCCACGCGCTCGCCCAGCTCAAAGAAATCGCCGAGCGCGAGCACTGCTACGTCACGACCCTGGCGCACCACGTTGTAGCGAACGGCGCTGTAGTCGGTGCCTTCGGCGGGCGCAAGGTCGGGACGGCCCACCAGGCCAATGCCCGGTACGCGGATCGCCACGGGATGCTCGTGGTGGTCGAGCGACCAGCTCAGCATGGACAGATATTCCTCCATGCAGGCCGGTGCCAAGTAGTGCATGTTGGGAAGACCGCCCAGCATGGAAATATCAAAGAACGAAAGGTGCGTCTCGGACGTAGTGCCAAAGATTGATGCGCCAAACACTAGGATCGTCGCCGGGGCATCGTTGAGGCACAGGTCGTGCCACAGCTCGTCGTAGGCGCGCTGCAAAAACGTGCCGTACACACCAAAGACTGGCTTGGCGCCCGAGCGCGCAAGCGCGGTGGCAAAGGTCACGGCGTGCTCCTCGGCAATGCCCACGTCAACAAACTGCTTGCCTGCCGCGGCGCGAAGCTCGGGTGTAAAGCCCATGATGTAGGGCGTGGCGGCCGTGATGCCCACGATCTGCGGATCGCGCTCGATGGCGGCGCTGAGCGCCTCGCCCGTAATGTCGGCATAGGTGCGCGGCGCAGGCTCGCTCGGATGACCCGGGCAGAGCTTGCGCCCAGTCGCCATGTCAAACGGACCCACATGATGCCAGCGCTCGGGGTCGCTCTGGGCTGGCTCAAAGCCCTTGCCCTTTGCGGTGGAGACGTGCAGCACGATGGGATGATCGATATCGCGCAGCTCCTGCAGCGCGTCGACCAGGGCCAACACATCGTTGCCGGCGTCCAGATAGCGGTAGTCGAGTCCCATCGCGCGGAAAACGTTGCGCTCGCAGGTGCCGTTGCTGGCGCGCAGCTCGGCCAGATTGCGATACAGGCCACCGTGGTTTTCGGCGATGGACTGGTCGTTGTCATTGACGATGATGATCAGGTTGCTGTCGAGATCGGCGGTGTTGTTGAAGCCCTCAAACGCCAGACCGCCCGAAAGCGAACCGTCGCCAATGATGGTAATGACGTTGTAGCTGTCGCCCGCCAGATCACGGGCGTGTGCCAAGCCGCAGCCCAGGCTCACCGATGTGGAGGTGTGGCCCATGGCGAACAGGTCGTGTTCGGACTCGTCGGGATTGGCAAAGCCAGAAGCCTCACCATAACGCTCCGGATCGATATAGGTGTACGCGCGCCCGGTCAGCGCCTTGTGGGCGTAGGTCTGGTGCGATACGTCAAAGACAATTTTGTCGGTGGGGGAGTTAAACACGCGATGGAGCGCGACCGTAAGCTCAACGACGCCCAGGTTGGGGGCAACGTGCCCGCCGACGGCGGCGGAGCTTTCGAGGATGGCGTGGCGGATCTCGCCGCAGAGCAGCGGAAGCTCGGCGCGATCGAGAGCCTTGACGTCCTCGGGCGTTGTCGTTTGCGTAAGCAGCATCGTTGTGGGTTACTCCATGCGAATCGTGCGCCGGCGCTCCCTCGGCCGACACAATTGCACAAGACAGTCTCGCACATTTTGGCGTTTGATATGTGACGGCGGCGCGGTAATTCGCCAACTGGTGGGGCAAAACGTTTTGTCCGATGCCATACTGATATGTTCCATGATGTTTTTATCGATTGTGCACAGGCCGTGGCTTGCCGCCGTGAGCCGCTGGAAGGAGGCAGCATGTCCGATGTCGTTCGTGCCGAGAAAATCGCACGCGAAGTAGACCATGCTGCCCGTCAACTGGCGCAGGCGGGCCGTCTGGACCTGACGCGCGAGTTTATCCAGCACGGCGATGTGACGGTGTATGCGCATGTGACTTCGGTAGCGCGCGCGAGCCTGTCCTTTGCCGAGCGCTTGGGCCGTGCTGGCATTTCGATCGACCGCGCCTCGCTGCTGCGCGGGGCCCTGCTGCACGATTACTTTCTCTACGATTGGCATGACCCCGACCCGAGCCATCGACTGCACGGATTTCGGCATCCGTTTTTTGCCCTGGCGCGTGCGGAGGAAGATTTTGAGCTGACGTCGCGCGAGCGGAATATCATCGCGCGCCATATGTTTCCGCTGGTACCGGTGCCGCCGACGTGTCGTGAGGCATGGATTGTGTGCCTGGCGGATAAATGGTGCGCGCTGCGCGAGACGATTGCCGGCCGTCTGCCGCGCAAAGGCGGCGCGAACGATTTGAACGAGGGCTCGAGTGACGGCTCGAGCAAAGAATCGAACGAAAAGAGGAGTGGGTAGACGGTGGGAACCGCGATCGACATGGCATTTGACGGCGCGACGCTTGCCGCCTGTCCGCTCTCGGCGCTGGTACTCTCGTTTGCCTTCTACGGTTTTTGCGGCTGGGTATGGGAGTCGACAGTCTGCGCCATGCTCAACCACGGACGCTTTGCCAACAGCGGCTTTTTGCTAGGGCCGTGTTGCCCTATCTATGGTGTGGGCGGCATAGCCTGCTGGCTTTTGCTGCGCGGGATTCCGGATGCCTCGAGCCAGTTTGTTGCCGCGGCGCTCGTATGCAGCTTGATTGAGTACAGCGTAGGCGTGTTGTTGGAAAAAACAACAGGCGCGCGCTTTTGGGATTACTCGCACCTGCCGTTTAATTTGCATGGACGCATCTGTCTGTACTGGGCCTGCGCGTTTGGCCTGGGTGCGCTGTGCATTTGTCGCTTGGTTGAGCCAGCGCTGCTGGGGTTGCTTGGGCATCTGCCGGTGCTGATCGTGCGACTGGCGGCCTTTGCCGTTGCCGTTGCGATGGCCGTGGACGCGTTGTGCTCGCTGGCGAGCTGGCGCCGTCTGTCCGACCAGCTTGAGCGCGTGCGCGCCGACCTTGCCGACCGCATCAACGAATCGCTCGCCGACGCCTCGGATTCCATGCTCGAGCGCATTCCCGATTCGGCAATTGACTCGGTGGCGCAGACGCATATCCGCAGCCGTGCCGTCAACGCGTGGCTGGCAGAGCTGGGCGATGCCGCGCTCGATGCCCTGCGCGAGAAGGCGTCGGTGCCGACGTTTATCGCGGACGGTGCCCGTGGCCTGGCGCTTGCCGCCCGCCGCGTTGCCGATGCCGCACCGAGCATGCCGCGTCCGTCGCTCACTCGTCTCCGTGCCGGCAAACGTGCGAGCCGTCCGGTGCCGAGCGTGTCGCTCAGCCGTCGTGACCTGCGCTTTTTCAATGCCTTCCCGCGCTTGCGCATCAACCGCTACGAAGGCGTCATCCGAGCCACCGACCTCCGCGACCGCGCTCGCGACCTGTTCCGACGCTAGGGGATGAGGCGGCGCGACTCACGCCCAAGCTCTCACGTTTCCCGTTCGTTTCGCGTCCGTTGCCGCGCCGTTTCCAAGATTGCGGCACCGTTTCCATTCGACAACGCAGCGTTTAACAACGCCGTATCTGGTCTACACCAGTTGCCCCTCGGCCGCATCATGAGCGCCGACAACGTTCATGCGACCAAGGGGGACGAATGTACGATACGGGATCGACAACGTTTATGCTCATCTGCACCATGCTCGTGTTTTTAATGACACCGGGTCTGGCGTTTTTCTATGGCGGCCTGTCCAGGCGCAAAAATGTCATCAACACCATGCTCATGTGCTTTGGCGCCATTGGCCTGGTCGGCGTGCTGTGGATTGTTGCCGGCTGGTCGCTGGCCTACGGCGGCGACGGTTCCAGCCCGTTTATTGGAGGCCTTGACCAGCTGCTGTGCCTGCCGGTGCTCAACCAGGTGCTGCAGGCGGCCGAGGGCAATGCCGCAGGCGGTGCCGTCTACCCTCAGATCATCAACATCGCCTTCCAGATGGCGTTTGCCATGATCACGGCTGCTATCGTCACGGGCAGCCTGGCCGGCCGATTTAAGTTTGGTGCCATGACGGCCTTTCTGGGCATTTGGCTGCTCGTGGTCTATGCGCCGCTCGCCCACATGGTCTGGGGCGGCGATGGCTCTTTTATCGGCGACATCATCGGCGCGCTCGACTTTGCCGGCGGCGACGTGGTGCACATTTCGTCCGGTCTTACGGGCCTGATTCTCTGCTTAATGCTCGGCCGTCGTCGCGGCTTTGGCATGGTGAGCTACCGTCCGCATAACGTGCCGTTTGTGGCGCTGGGCGCCGGCCTGCTTTGGTTTGGCTGGTTTGGCTTTAACGGCGGCAGCGAGTTTAAGGCCGACGCCGTGGTGGCGCTCGCCATCCTCAACACTGTGACGGCCAGCGCGGCGGGCATGGTCTCGTGGCTTGTCGTCGAGCGTGTACACACCGGTCGTCCCACGCTGGTGGGTGCCAGCACCGGTCTGGTCGCGGGCCTTGTGGTGGTCACGCCGGGCGCGGGCTTTGTCGAACCGTGGGCGGCGCTGGTCATGGGCCTGATCGTCTCGCCCGTCTGCTACCTGGCCATCAGTCATCTTAAGACCAAGTTCGGCTACGACGATGCGCTCGACGCGTTCGGTTGTCATGGTATCGGCGGCATCTTGGGCGGCGTGCTCACGGGCCTATTCTGCGTGCCGGAGCTCTCGTGGACCGGTAAGGGCGGCCTGCTCTACACGGGCGACGTGTCGCTGCTCATCTCGCAGATTTTGGGCATTGTGGTGACGGTCGCTATTGTGCTGGTGCTCGATTTGGTGATCGCCGCGGTGGTCAAGGCGCTGTTCCACGGCAGCCTGCGTGTGGACGAGGCCGAGGAGGCACTGGGCTTGGATGCGAGTCAGCACGGCGAGAGTGCTTACCCCTCCTTCTCGGGACTCGATTAGCAGCTTCCCCAAGCACCGCACCTCGGCCTTCAATCGTCGTTTGCGTACCTTAAGTACGCGGCACTCCTCTTTCAGGCCGATCTGCGGCACTTGGGAAACCTGCTAAGACCAGTCAGTTGAACTTTTTTGATTTCTGAGGTTAGTTTGCGGCACTTGGAAAACCCGCGTCTCATGTAAAGGGATACGTTGATTATTGAGAGGAATTCACTATGAAGAAGATTATGGCGATCGTTCGTGCCGAGAAGCTTGAGGTTCTTAAAGATGCGCTGTTTGCTGCCGATGTTCGCGGCATGACTATCAACCAGGTGCAGGGTTGCGGCTCACAGCATGGCTGGAAGGAATACGTGCGCGGCAACGAGTTGCTTGTCAACACGATCCCTAAGGTGCAGTTCACCCTCATCTGCGCCGACGAGCACGTCGACGGCATTGTCGAGATTATCTCCAACGCCGCCCGCACCGGCGCCGTTGGAGACGGCAAGATTTGGGTCGAGCCGGTCGAGGAAGTTATCCGCATTCGTACCGGCGAACACGGTCCCGCCGCGGTGTAGAATCGACCGTCTACCATCCGCAACGTTAAAATGCTGCAATGAGGCACAAGACTTGCGTTGTGGATGGACGGATTATGGGTCGTAATAAATATCCCGAGGAGACTGTCGCGAAGATTCTCGATGCGGCGCTGGAGCTATTCTGCGTACAGGGTTATGAGGGGACGAGCATTCAAGACATCGTCGACCGCCTCGATGGCATGACCAAGGGTGCTGTCTATCATCACTTTAAGAGCAAAGAGGAGATTTTCAACGCCGCATTTGATCGGGCAACGGCTCCGATTGCTGAGCACCGTCGCGCGACACTCGGTGCTGGCAATATGACGGGAGCTCAAAAGCTCAAACGACTTTATGCGCCCGAGTCCATCGTTCCGCAAATCGAGCTATGGGCTCGCATGCATCCTGCGGCAGATCCGGTAAAAAGCTCGCGGCTGCTGGCGATGCAGTACCAAGGTTCGTTTGACGAGTCGGCCGATGGCAATCTCTTGCCAGTAATCGAGGAGGGCATCGCCGACGGCTCCATTGCGTGCGAATGCCCGCGCGAAGCAGCGGAGGCCGTATCGTTGTTAGCGAATCTTTGGCTGCTGCCATTGTTCCGTCCGCTCGAGCCCAAGGAGCGAATGCTTGCTCGCGCACAATGTTTGGCGCAGATGGCGGCCGCGGTGGGGCTTGATTTGGGTAATGAAGTGCTCCAGACAACGGCCCAGATTTGGGACGTATGGAACCGTGCCGGGTGGTAATATAGATACCAACGGTATGTAATTGATTTGTGAGGGTAGCCACGGCTGCCCTTTTCAAGTCATTAAATACATACTAACAGTATGTATTTGGGGGCAGGCTTATGGCTGGGATGCGAAGAATTAGCGTTTCATTGGCGCCAAAAACAGTGCGATCTATCAGGCTATTTGGTCTTCTTGTTGCACAGCTGTGTGCGTATTCGATGCTGTCGGCACTGTGCTTTGCGTGCCCGCTTTACTTGTTCGATTGCAGCGGCTCCTCAACGTTATATGGCGCCGTCGCGGCGATAGCGTTCATACCGGGCGTGCTCGCGACTCCGGTTGGCGGGATTTTGGCGGATCGGGGAAGACATCGCGGGGTTCTTGTGGTACTCGGCATTGTTCTGATGGCTGCATCACTGCTGTTTATCCCCATGAAGCGTTCGCTGCCTCTTGCGGTTGTCGTGGCAGCAATGCTTTGCGTCCAATATGGCATCCAATCGCTGCTGAAACCGATGCTTCAAATTGAGGCGGTGCGCATGACGGGCCAAGAAAAGGTTGAGCGTGCCACTGCGTTGGTCTCGCAGATAATCATGATGAGCAATATCTTGGGGCCTGTAGTCGGGACGGCAGTCTATGGGTGCTTTGGTATCGATACTCCTGTCTCTTATACACATCTCCGAGCCCACGAGACTAAGGCGAATCTC
>URWS01000071.1 GCA_900551605.1 uncultured Collinsella sp.
CTGGTATGCATTTTGCGACCACAGCCTTGTGCCCGTTGACCTGCGGCTTGGCTCAGCTTGTCCCCGCGGCACCGTATCTTGTCCACAAATCCGTCAAGCTCTTGGTCGGCATTTGGTTGGAATGCGCATGAAACGTGGTGCGAGCATGGGCATATGTGGAGGTCATGAGGTTGTAGCTGCATATTCTTGCGGCCTGGGAGGTTGAAAGATATTATTACCAAGTCTTTTCCTGCTTCAGGCGCACCTTCACGACCTGAAGCCACATTTGCCCAGAGGAGGTGACAATATGAAGGCTTATGAACTGCTGTTCTTTGTTGACCCGTCGCTCGACCCCGAGACTCGTCTCGCTGTTATGAAGCGTATCGATACCACGATCGCTGAGGGCGCTGGCAAGGTCGACTCCGTTGACGAGTGGGGCAAGCGCAAGCTCGCCTACGAAATCAACGACCTCACCGATGGTGACTACACCCTCATCAACTTCCACGCAGATCCTACCCAGATCGCCGAGCTTGATCGCGTCCTGCGCATCACCGACGCTGTGGTCCGCCACATGATCGTCCGTCGCGACGACCAGGAGTAAGACTGTCGTTTTGGACTGGGCTTGTGCCCCAAGAGGAAGTAGTGAGTTATGAGCATCAATCGAGTGAACATCACCGGTAACCTCACCCGCGATCCCGAGCTGCGCGCCACCGCCGGCGGAACCCAGGTTCTGTCCTTTGGCGTCGCCGTGAACGATCGTCGCCGCAACGCGCAGACTGGCGAGTGGGAGGACTATCCCAACTTTGTCGACTGCACCATGTTCGGCACCCGCGCCGAGGCCGTGAGCCGTTTCCTGGCAAAGGGAAACAAGGTCGCGATCGAGGGCAAGCTGCGCTACAGCTCTTGGGAGCGCGACGGCCAGCGCCGGAGCAAGCTTGAGGTCATCGTCGATGAGATCGAGTTTATGAGCTCCCGTGGTGGCCAGGGTGGCTACGACCAGGGCGGTTACGCCCCCGCAGCTCCCGCGCCCGCAGCACGTCCTGCCGCGCCGGTGGCTACGCCGCCCGCGGTCGACGTCTACGATGAGGACATCCCGTTCTAAGGGTTGTTCACCTATTTTTGAGTGAGAGGCGGCTTCGGTTCGCCGAAGTTGCCAAATGAAAGGTATTTTGACATGGCTAATGATTTTTCTGCACGTCAGCCGCGTCGTAAGTACTGCCAGTTCTGCAAGGAGAACACTGAGTTCATCGACTATAAGGACACTCAGCTTCTCCGTAAGTACATGACCGACCGTGGCAAGATCAAGCCCCGTCGCGTCACTGGCGCTTGCACGCAGCATCAGCATGACATCGCCAACGCCATCAAGCGCGCCCGCGAGATGGCTCTCCTGCCGTACACCGTCCCCGTGGTTTCCTCTCGTGGCAACCGCGACCGCGGCTAAGAAGGGAGACGCATCATGAAGGTTATTCTTCTCGATGAGATCAAGGGCAAGGGCGGCGAGGGTGACGTCGTAGAGGTCGCTCAGGGTTACGCTGAGAACTTCCTGTTCCCCAAGAAGCTCGCTGTTGCCGCCACCAAGGGCAACCTCAAGCAGCTTGACGAGCGTCGCAACAACATCGCCAAGCGCGAGGCCGTCCGTCTGGCTACCGCCAACGAGACCAAGGCTGCCTTCGAGGGCAAGACGGTCACCGTTGACGTCAAGGTCGGCGACGAGGGCATCCTCTTTGGCTCCGTTACCGCCGCTATGATCGCTGACGCCATCAAGGCTCAGCTCGGTATGGACATCGACCGCAAGCGCGTCGAGCTCGGTAAGCCCATCAAGGTTGCCGGTGCCCACACCGTTGCCATCTCGCTGTACCGCGAGATCAAGGCCGAAGTTGTCGTTCTCGTCGGCGTTACCGCCGAGGAGCTCGCTGCCGAGGCTGAGGTCGAGGAGGCCGCTGAGGTCGCCGAGGCCGAGACCGCCGAGGTCGAGACTGAGGCTGCTGCCGAGTAGCATTTGCTGCAACGCAACAATCTTGTTCTAAGAAGGGCGCTCTGGGAAACCGGGGCGCCCTTTTATTTTTATGCGCTGAGTGAGTGTCATGGTGAGCGTTACGTCGAAGTCCTATATACAGGACCGTTCATCCGTTTGGTTCGGTGATGATTGGCGGCGCGCGGCGCGTTTTGGGACCGTGGCTGATACTATGGATGCTCGCAAGCGATATGAATGAGGATGCTCATGGCATATGACGATAGGGAGACCGGGCTGACGGTCGAGGACCGCGGCTCCAAGTTGGGTCTTCCCCAAAACCAAGATGCAGAAGCCAATGTACTGGCCGCTATGCTGCTATCGCCCGAGGTGGTCGAAGAGGCCCAGGTCGAGCTGCAGCCCGATGACTTCTACCGGCCCATTCATAAGACCATCTATACCGCGATGGTCGATATGTACAACAGCCGCATTCCCATCGACTCCATCTCGCTGATCGATTACCTGCGAAGCATCAACAAGCTCGATGCCGTGGGCGGCGAAGCGTACATTTTGGAGTTGATGGGTCAGACTCTGTCGCTCGTGAACTGGCAGCACCATGCCGCCATCGTTCGCCGCGACTCGATGCTGCGTGAGCTGATCGGCGCCACTAACGAGATCAACGCGCTGGCATATAACGCCCCCACCGACACCAAAGAGGTTGTCGAGCTGGCCGAGAGCAAACTGCTCAAGGTTACGGCGCGCGAGGTCAAGTCGAGCTACAAGACGCTGACCGAGTTTATGGTCGAGGCCTATAACGAGGCCGAGGAAGTGTGCCAAGCCGGTGGCCAGGCGGCGGGCGTGCCCACGGGCTTCCCGTCGCTCGACCGCATGCTCATGGGTTTCCGTGAGGGTCAGCTCATCATTATCGGCGCCCGCCCTGCTGTAGGTAAGACGTCGTTCGCTCTGAACCTGGCACTTAACGCTGCCGCTGCTGGTTATACCGTCGGCTTCTTCTCGCTGGAGATGTCGGGCAAGGAAATTGCCCAGCGTCTGATTTGCGCCTACGCCATGATCTCGATCAGTGACTTCCGCATGGGCCGCATTAGCCCCGAGCAGTGGGCCAATATCAACGAGGCCACGCAGACCTTGTCCAAGCTCGATATTCTGATTGACGATACGCCCGGCACCACAGTGACCGAGATTCGCGCCAAGAGCCGCCGCATGCTCCATAACAAGGAGAAGGCAATCATCATCCTGGACTACCTGCAGCTGGTGAGTCCTCCGCCGGGACGCCGCTCCGAGAGCCGTACCGTCGAGGTTTCGGAGATGTCGCGTGGTCTTAAGATCATGGCCAAGGAGCTCAAGATCCCGCTCATCGCGCTGTCGCAGCTCTCGCGTCAGGTTGAATCCCGTACCGGCAAGCGCCCGCAGCTTTCCGACCTCCGTGAATCGGGTTCCATCGAGCAGGACGCCGACATCGTTATGTTCTTGGACCGCTCCGCCGACGAGGCCGAAGCCTCGCGCGACGATCGACCCGACGAGGGCGTTACGCGTATCGTCGTGGCCAAGAACCGTTCGGGCCCGATCGGCGACGTCGACCTGATGTTCCTGCCGGCATCCACCAAGTTCTATGAGCTTGATGGGGCACATGCCGAGGAGTAGGACAGGCGCCCGTTGCACGGGTATACTGGGAATGTTTTGTGCTTCTGCGTGCCGGCGTGGCGCGTAGACAGTCCATGAATGTAAGGAGTAAACATGCCGTCAACCGTTTTGGTCGGTGCCCAGTGGGGCGATGAGGGCAAAGGTAAGATTTGCGACCTGGTCGCCGGCGACTTCGATGCCGTCGTGCGCTACTCGGGCGGCAACAACGCCGGTCACACCATCGTCGTCAACGGCAAGAAGTATGGCCTGCACCAGGTGCCCTCCGGCATCATGTATTCCGACCACGTGTCGGTGATCGGTAACGGCTGCGTCGTCAACCCCAAGGTTGTTCTTGAGGAGATCGACATGTTCGAGGCCGACGGCATCACCACCAAGAACCTCAAGATTAGTGGCAACGCGCATGTCATCATGCCGTACCACATCGATCTGGATGGCGCCTTTGAGCAGAAGCTCGGCAAGAAGAACATCGGTACCACCAAGCGCGGCATCGGTCCGTGCTATCAGGACAAGATGGCCCGCATTGGCCTGCGCATGCAGGACATGCTGGACGAGGCACTGTTCCGCGACAAGCTGGAGACCGCTCTCGCCCGCGTGAACCCCGAGCTCGAGCTCATCTACAACCTGCCCACCTACACCGTGGACCAGATTTGCGACGAGTACCTGCCGATGGCCGAGCGCCTGCGTCCCTACATCACCGAGACGAGCCTGCTGCTCAACAACATGATCGACGAGGGCAAGGACCTGCTGTTTGAGGGCGCCCAGGCGACGCTGCTCGACATCGACCACGGCACCTATCCGTACGTGACGTCTTCCAACTGCACCGCCGGCGGCGCCATTACCGGCTCCGGCGTCGGTATGAAGAATGTCGACCGCGTGCTGGGCGTCATGAAGGCCTATATCACCCGCGTCGGTTCGGGCCCCATGCCCACCGAGCTTTCCTATGAGTCCGAGGCTGGCCACACGCTGACCGAGGAGGGCTATGAGTACGGCGTGACCACCGGTCGCCGTCGTCGTTGCGGCTGGTTTGACGGTCCTATCGCCAACTATGCCTCGCGCGTCAACGGCCTCACCGACATCGCCGTGACCAAGCTCGACGTGCTTTCGGCCTTCGACACCATCAAGGTGTGCGTGGCCTACGACGTCGATGGCGAGCGCTACACCAGCGTGCCCGAGCATCAGGTGCGCTTTGAGCATGCCAAGCCCATCTACGAGGAGCTCCCTGGCTGGAAGTGCGACATCACCGGTTGTCGCAGCTTTGACGAGCTGCCGCAGGAGGCTCAGGACTACGTGGCGTTTATCGAGGATCTGGCACACACCCGCGTGACGTTCATTGGCGTTGGCGCTGGTCGCGAGCAGATCATCAACCGATTCTGGAAGTAATCGGGACTATTTGGTTATTGCGATATACCCCTTTGCAGCCCAGACGGGCGGCCGAGGGGTATATTTGCTTGCAAGGGGCTCGCGCGGAGCGGGCCATTCATCCATAGAGGAGGCACCCTTGAAGGCGGACACTCAAACCATCGACATCCTGTTGTTGGGCAGCGGCGGCCGTGAGCATGCTTTGGCAGCCAAGCTCGCAGCATCACCGCGCGCCGGCAAGCTCTACATCGCGCCGGGCAACGGCGGCACCGCGAGCTGCGGCGAGAACGTTGTTCTCGACGACTGCGATCCTGCGGCCGTGGCGGCGTTTGCGCAGAGCCACGGATGCGGACTCGTGGTAATTGGCCCCGAGGCTCCGCTCGTGGCGGGCGTGGCCGACGCCGTGCGCGCGGCGGGTATTCCCTGCTTTGGCCCGGGTGCCGAGGGCGCCCAGATGGAGGGCTCCAAGCTGTTCTCCAAGCAGCTCATGGAGCGTGCGGGCATTCCGACGGCAGCCTACGGCTCGTTTACCGACGAGGCTTCGGCTCTCGCCTACGTACGCGAGCAAGGCGCCCCGCTGGTCGTCAAGGCCGACGGCCTTGCCGCAGGCAAGGGCGTTATCGTGGCGACCGAACTTGAGCAGGCCGAGGAGGCCGTGCGCGAGTGCTTTGGCGGCACCTTTGGCGATGCCGGCAACACCGTGGTTATCGAGGAGATGCTCGTTGGTCCCGAGTGCTCGCTGCTGGCCTTTACCGACGGCAAGACCGTGCGCCCCATGGCCACCTCGCAGGACCACAAGCGCGCGCTCGAGGGCGACAAGGGTCCCAACACCGGCGGCATGGGCGTCTACAGCCCGGTGCCCATCGTGACCGACGAGGAGCACGCCATGATGGTGAAGGTCATGGAGCAGACCGTTGCCGAGCTTGCTGCCGAGGGCATCGACTACCGCGGCTGCCTGTATGGCGGCTTTATGCTCACCCCCGCCGGCCCCAAGGTACTGGAGTTCAACGCCCGCTTTGGTGATCCCGAGACTCAGGTCGTGCTGCCGCGCCTTAAGAACGATCTGGTCGAGGTCATGCTCGCCTGCGCCAACTGCGAGCTCGATCAGATTGAGCTCGACTGGCGTGACGAGTGGGCCGTGGCCGTTGTCCTGACGAGCGCGGGCTATCCCGGCAGCTACGAGAAGGGCAAGGTCATCACCGGTATTGAGGATGCCGAGGCCATGGAGAACGTGACCGTGTACCACGCGGGCACTGCCGTGGTGGACGGCCAGCTCGTGACCAACGGTGGCCGCGTGCTTGCCGTGACCGCTCTGGGCGACACGTTCGAGAACGCTCGCAACCTTGCCTACGAGGCCTGCGAGAAGATTGATTTTGAGGGCAAGACCTTGCGTCACGACATCGGCCTGCGCGCGCTGCGCGGCCGCGACGCCTGGGATGCCTAAAATCCGAGAGGAATGAGACGGATGGACGAGAAGAACGAAGAGCTCGTGGACGCGCAGATCGTCGAAGAGGACAGCCGCATGTATGGGCACGCCGAGGGCGAGCCTGGTGGCGAGGTTGCTGACGAGCCGGCACTGGTGCTGGGCGACGACGACCCGCACGATGCCGAGTTGCACGAGAAGATTCTTTCGGAGGAGTGCGCCTGGAAGGGCAAGATCCTCGACGTCCACCGTCTTGAGGTTGAGCTGCCCAACGGTCACCGCAGCGCCCGCGATATCGTTCGCCATCCGGGTGCGGCGGCCGTTGTGGCACTGACCGAGAGCGGCAAGATCGTACTGGTGCGTCAGTACCGCACCGCCATCGACCGCGTGACGGTCGAGATTCCCGCCGGCAAGCTCGATCCAGGCGAGGACCCGCTCGATTGCGCCAAGCGCGAACTGCATGAGGAGACGGGCTTTAGGGCTGGTCGTATTCGCTTTTTGACGTCGATTGTCACGTCCTGCGGTTTTTGCGATGAGATTATCCATATCTACTTGGCTACCAAGCTCGAGTTTGATGCGCCCAACCCCGATGATGATGAGTTTGTCAACGTGGACCTGGTGCCGCTGCACGAGCTGATCGACGCCGTGCTCGACGGCAAGATCGAAGACGCCAAGACCGTCGTAGGCGCCTTGGCCTGCGATAGCATCGCGCACCGCTTGGGTGGAACTGATCTTTAAAAGCGAGGGCAACCCTGGGACAAACACTACTGATTATTTTGTCCCAGGGTTTCACGTTGTTGTTTTATCTCCGAGGACTGCATGTTTAGAAGATTCTTGTCTTATTACAAGCCCCAGATGGGGCTTTTTGTTGCTGATACTGTTTGTGCTCTGGTGCTTGCCGCCATTGACCTGGCGTTCCCCATTATTCTGCGCAATTTGACCGGTGGGCTGTTTACTCAGGGCCAGGCTGCTAT
>URWS01000072.1 GCA_900551605.1 uncultured Collinsella sp.
CGAGATTCGCCTTAGTCTCGTGGGCTCGGAGATGTGTATAAGAGACAGGCGGAACGGAGAACCTTCTCGACATCCACGGCGACGGCGCGGTCGCAGAAGTGGAGGATGTCGAAGGCCTGAGCGACAGGCTTGCGGCGGATCAGATCGACCACCAGGCGGGCCTTGCTGGGGGAAACACGCACGTACTTAGCGACGGCGCGAACCTCGGTGGCCTCAGTTTCAATAGACTTAGTTGCCATTTACGGTTAACCCCCTATTTGGCCTTGTGGCCACGGAACGTACGAGTCGGCGCGAACTCGCCGAGCTTGTGACCAACCATGGACTCGGTAACATACACGGGCACATGCTTGCGGCCGTCGTGGACGGCGATGGTGTGACCAACCATCTCGGGGAAGATGGTGGACGCGCGGGACCAGGTCTTCACGACGTCCTTCTTGCCAGCCTCGTTCATCGCGGTGATACGCGAGAGAAGGCGAGTCTCCACGAACGGGCCCTTTTTGAGACTTCTGCTCATAAGTGCTTTCTCCTAAAACTCGGTATCCGAAATTACTTCTTACGGCGACGAATGATGTGCTGGTTCGAGACCTTCTTCTTCTTGCGCGTACGAAGGCCCTTCGTCGGCTTACCCCAGGGGGTAACGGAGGGACGACCAGAGGTGTGGTTCTTGCCCTCGCCACCGCCGTGCGGGTGGTCGACAGGGTTCATGACGGTACCGCGGACGGTCGGGCGCACGTTCATGTGACGCTTACGGCCGGCCTTGCCGATGACGATGTTGGCGTGATCGGCGTTGCCGACCTCACCGACGGTGGCGCGGCAGGTAACGAGGATGCGGCGCATCTCGGAGGAAGGCATACGGACGATAGCGTACTTGCCCTCCTTACCCATCAGCTGGCAGGAGTTACCGGCGGAACGGGCGATAGCAGCGCCCTTGCCCGGCTGGAACTCGACGGCGTGGATGAGCGTACCGACGGGGATGTCGGCGAGGGGCAGAGCGTTGCCCGGCTTGATGTCGGCGTCAGAACCGGACATGATGGTCTGACCGACCTCGAGGCCCTTGGGGGCCAGGATGTAGCGCTTCTCACCGTCAGCGTAGTGCAGCAGAGCGATGCGAGCGGAACGGTTCGGATCGTACTCGATCGTGGCAACCTTGGCGGGCACGCCGTCCTTGTTGCGCTTGAAGTCGATCACGCGGTAACGACGCTTCACGCCGCCGCCCTGGTGGCGGGTGGTGATGCGGCCGTTGTTGTTACGACCGGCCTTCTTGGGCAGGGGCTCGAGAAGAGACTTCTCGGGCTTGGTGCAGGTGATCTCAGAGAAATCGGAGATCGTCTGCCAACGCCTACCAGCGGAGGTCGGCTTAAGGTGCTTTACAGCCATTACAATCCCTTTCAATAGGAATCCGTTAGCCATCGCAGACAGGGATTCGAGGTTCTGCCTCGGGTGCGATGACACCGGACGTATACACGGTTCCGGGCGTGTCCATTTTATACGCCCAAAACCTTGAGCTCTCGCCTCCCCTATTTGGGAGGCATGAGCTCACTCAACAGCAGCGAGTCTTAGGCCTGGTTGCCAAAGACCTCGATGGTGTCGCCCTCGGCCAGCGTGACGATGGCCTTCTTCCAAGAACGGGTCTTGCCGGCGACATAGCGCACGCGCTTGGTCTTGGGCTTGACCGTCAGGGTGTTCACGCGAACGACCTTGACGCCGAAGATCTCCTCGACAGCGTCCTTGATCTGATACTTGTTAGCATCCTTGGCGACCTCGAACGTGTACTTGTTCAGCTCCATGCCGGAGAAGGAACGCTCGGACACGATCGGACGGATGATGATCTCGTGGGCGGTCATTTATGCAAGCACCTCCCCGAAGTGAGCGGCGATGTCGGCGGGCATCAGCACGGCGTTGTTGTTGACGAGATCGTAGGTGTTGGCCTCGTCGGCAGTGATGATGAACGTCTTGGGAATGTTGCGGAACGACAGGTAGGCGTTGACGTCCTCATCGCGAACGATGATGGTCAGACGCTTGCCCTCAAGGCCGAGAGCCTTGAGCATGGCGACGGCAGCCTTGGTGGAAGGCTTCTCGAAGCCGTAGTCGTCGACGAGCACGAGCTCGCCATCGGCCAGCTTGGCGGACAGCGCGGAGCGCATAGCCAGCTTGACCTCCTTGTTGTTCATACGCTTAGCGTAGGAACGGGGCTTGGGGGCGAAGACAACGCCACCGTGACGCCACTGGGCAGCACGGATGGAACCCTGGCGGGCACGGCCGGTGCCCTTCTGACGCCAAGGCTTCTTGCCGCCACCGGAAACCTCAGAGCGGCCCTTAGCGGACTGGGTGCCCTGACGCCAAGAGGCCATCTGGCACTTGACGATGTGGTGCATAACGTGGATGTTCGGCTCGATGCCGTACACCTCAGCGGCGAGCTCGGCCTCGGCGACCTTCTTGCCCTCGCTGTTCTTTACTTCAAACTTTGCCATTTAAGTGTTCTCCTTGGTATGACGCTGGGCTAAATGGGCTGGGCCCTTAGGCCATACGGATGGCGACGAGACCATTCTTGGCACCCGGGACAGCGCCCTTGACCAAGATGAGGTTCTGCTCGGCATCGATGCGGACAACGGAAAGGTTCTTGACGGTAACGCGCTCGTTACCCATGTGACCGGCCATCTTGACGCCCTTGAGGACGCGCGCAGGATAGGCGCACTGACCGATAGAACCGGGGTGACGCTGGAAGTGAGAACCATGCGTCATAGGACCGCGGCGCTGACCCCAGCGCTTGATGCGACCCTGGAAGCCCTTACCCTTGGAGGTACCGATGACGTCGACCTTCTCGACATCAGCGAAATCAGCGACGGTGACGACCTCGCCGACCTTGTGCTCCTCGCCGTTCTCGACGCGGACCTCACGAAGGAAGCGGACAGGCTCGACGCCAGCCTTAGCGAAGTGACCAGCCATGGGCTTGTTCACGTTCTTGGCCTTGATGTCGCCGAAACCGATCTGGACGGCATCATAGCCGTCGGTTGCCTGAGTTTTAACCTGCGAGACAGCGCAGGGGCCAGCCTGGATGACCGTGACGGGAACGACGTTGTCGTCCTCGTCCCAAACCTGGGTCATGCCAATCTTGCGGCCGAGAATCATGCTGATCAAGATATGATCCCAACTCTCGCGTGGTCTTGGGACAATGCGTACACCACCGAGCGTACGCCCCTAGAGGACCACTACTTACACGACGTGCTCCCCAGCCTTGTATTTCGCCCGGACTACCTGACAACCCTATTAAGCAGGCATTTTGTCCAGCCAGAATACTCCCCTGGTTTCACACAGCTGTTTAGTATACACGGCTGCGGGCGTATCCATCGAGATTCATATTTCACTCACATTGTTTACGCAGGTAAAGTGCGTGGCACATTCCCAGTGTGCGGCGGAGGGGGCGGGCCTGAGACATATTAAGGTTGCTGCTCTACAGTCCTGCTCACGACGGAGAGCACATTAAGTGCTCTCCTGTTCGTGCGGAACTCGCGACAACCTTAATATGTCTCAGGCCCGCCCCCTCCGCCGCACACTGGGAACGCCACGTTGATGTCTGCTAAACCTTGCTCGCTCAGCTAATTACTTTGTTGAGGGTCCACTATTTGCTGGAGGGTGAACTTGCATTGCATTGGCTCGCCTTCTGCTTGTGGCTTTGCCTCATCGAAATTGAAGATCATGATGGCGCAGTTGGGGAGTTTTGCTGGGAGCTCGAAGCCCTCTGGGGCTGCAGCCTTGATGAATTGGCGGCTGGCGCTGCCGTGGCTTACTGCCAGGAGGGTTTCGATGCCCTCGACGCCCATGATATCGGTGAGAGTGTCTACCATGCGCTCTTGCAGCGCGCGGCTTCCTTCTCCTCCGAAGGGGACCAGGTCCTCGCCCGGATCCCAGACGTCGGTGGGGAGGGCGTCGTGGGGGCCTTCTTCGAAGGTGCCGTAGCAGCGCTCGATAATGCCTTTGCAGGGCTCGACTGCTGCATCCGGGCCGATGAGCTCGCATGCGACGAGCTGAGCTGTGTCCATGGCTCGGCCTAAGGGTGATGAGACCACTTTGTCGGGAACGACGCCGTGGGCCTTGAGCCATGCGGCTGCCGCCCGTGCCTGCTGGCGGCCCAGATCGGTGAGCGGAGAATCGCAGCGACCCTGGACGAGCTTTTTGACGTTGAATTCCGTCTGGCCGTGGCGGAGTAGGTATAGGCGCTTCATGCTCTCCCCTTCTGCATCAGTTGCTTTATCGGCGTGACCTTACTCGTGGGTATGGCCGACATAGTCCTCGTCGATCGTAATCTTGGCAACCGACTTGGGATATTCCGATTCGACCCGTTGTGCCAACTCGTGTTTTAGGTCCTCGGCACTCATCTGCAGATCCGAGGGCCGCACGCAGTCAAAGATCACGTTGGTGTGCGTAGGGCCCGGCACACAGCGCAGATCGTGAATTGAAAGGCGGCTATCGATCTGTTGAGCCATGGCGTTAATGCGTAAACGCACGCTCGCCACCTTGGGATCGTCGGTCACGATGGGGTCGTAATGGAGCGTGACAATCATGCCGTCTTCGTTCCTAAACGCCTGCTCGATGTTATCGAGCGTGTCGTGACTTTCCAGCGGGCTAGCCTCGGCTGCCATCTCGGCATGTGCACTTGCAAACTTCCTGCCCGGGCCGTAGTCGTGAACCATCAGATCGTGAACGCCCAAAACGCCGGGGTAGCTCATGATCTTGTCTCGAATGTGCTTGACCAGCTTAGGATCGGGCGTCTGGCCCAAAAGCGGGCTCACCGTATCCTGGATGAGTTCAAAGCCGCTCCAGCCAATATAAGCGCCAACGGCAAGGCCGACCCATGCGTCAAGATTGATGTGCGTCACCTGCGAAACAATTGCGCACGCCAGCACGGCGCCTGTGGCAAGAACATCGTTCTTGGAATCTTGCGCGGTCGCATGCAGTGTCTCGGACTCAATGCGATCGCCGAGCTTTTGGTTGAGGGCCGCCATCCACAGCTTAACGACCATCGAGAGCACTAGAACTGCCACCAGGGCAAGCGAGAACTCGACAGGTTCGGGGTGGATGACGCGCTCAACCGAGGACTTCACCAGCTCAACGCCAATCAGCAGCACGAGGGCCGCCACGACCAATCCCGAAAGATACTCGTAGCGACCGTGGCCGTAAGGATGCTCGGGGTCGGCCGGCTTGCTCGCCAACTTAAAGCCCAGCACGCTCACGATATTCGAGCTGGCATCGGACAGGTTGTTCATGGCATCCGCCACAATCGAAACCGATCCCGAAACCACACCAATGGCACCCTTTGCAGCGCATAGCGCCACATTGGCGACAATACACACCATGCCCGCTAACGTGCCCACACGCGCACGATCGCCCTGCGCGCGCCTAACAATCCACTCGACCATCTGCATCCGCCCCCACGGTACTACTTATATATCTATTGCTTGACCGGATTGTAGTGTAGCCACTTTGTTCCCCAGATACAAAAAGGCCGCAGCCCACACGGGCCGCGGCCTTGGAATGTGACATGCGGGACTGCCCCTTTGTCGATCGATTTATGCGCTTGCCTCGGCCACGCTCTTCGAGGTTTTGGGCGAATCGGCTCCGTCTCCTGCCGCCTGCCCCTTCGCCGGCACCACGCCAAAGCAGTAGCTCAGCGCCGCAGACACCGCAAATGCCGTGCCGCCGGCAACGCAGCACCACAGCAGGTTCGAAAAACCACCTGTGGCAAAGCCAATGACCATGAGGACATTCGTCATGCCGATGGTATAGGCCGTAACGTGGCCCACGGCCGCAACAAGGCCTCCGACGGCACCACCAATGGCCATGTACGTCAGGCACCTGCCATATTTAAAGCCGCAACCGTACAGCGCCGGCTCGCTTACGCCGCCAAGAACACCCGAGATCGAATAGCCCAGCATGAGCGCCTTCTCGTCCTTATCCGCAACGCGGAGCGACGCGCCAAAGGGCATGCCCCAAACGGCAAACGTTGCCATCGTCGCGGCGATCAGAATGCACGAATCCGTTCCCACACTCATAAACTGCGCGTAGGCGAGCGATAGGACGACGTTGCTGACGCCCGCGATCTTTAGGAACTCCCAGCCCGCGGCAAGCCCCATGAGCGTGAGCAGCGACACGATGCCACCGGAATTGCCAAGCATAAACATAAGCTGGCCCAACAGCATGCCCAGATAGCTGCCCGCCGGTGCCGTGATACACAGCGAAACCGGAACCATGACGAGCATGGTCGCAAACGGAACGAACGAAAACGCCACGGCCTGAGGGATAACGCGCCGAAAGAAACACTCCACTCGCCAAAGCACGGGTACCGAGATGAGAACCGGAATAACAGTCGTCGTGTAATCGTTGACCGGCGCGGGAAGCAGGCCATACACGGAAGTCATCGATGCCCCCGTCGTCGATGCGGCATCGACGAGCTTAAGCAGATCGGGCGCAATCAATACGCCGCCCAGCATCATGCCCAGCTGCTCCGAGCAACCGAGCTGGCGGGCGGCCGCCCAACCAAGATAAATGGGCAAAAAGTAGTAGCCGGCGTTATAGAGCCAACTGTAGAACAGGCGATAGATTTCGGAATCGGCAGACCATAGGCCCAGCATGCCTTCGCCCATAATGACGGCGACGGTGCGGAACAACGCCGCGCAGACAATAAACGGCAGCGCCGACATCATGCTTTTGGACAGATAGTCCACCACGGCCATGGCGTTTGATGAAACCGTCGTTGTAAACGAGGTGTTAGAAACTTGTGACACAGGAACCCTTTCCCAATGTGACATGCGGACTGTCCCTTTGTTACATCGTGCTGTACCGACCGATTGCGCGGTACTTTTCGTAGCGGAGGTTTGCGAGGGTCGCGTCGTCGAGCCGCCCAAGCGTATCGAAGGCATCAAATGCCGAGGACATGACGGCGCCGGCGATCTCCTCATGCGACAGGCCCCTATCGTCGACAATGCCGTCGATGATGCCGAGCGCCAACAGATCGGGAGCCGTGAGCTTCAGCGCCTCGGCGGCCTCATTCGCGCGCTCGGTATCCTTCCACAGGATCGACGCACAGGCCTCGGGGCTCACGACCGAATAGGCCGAGCTCGAGAGCATCAGGATGCGGTCGGCCATGGACAGCGCCAGCGCGCCACCAGAGCCGCCTTCGCCTGTCACCAC
>URWS01000073.1 GCA_900551605.1 uncultured Collinsella sp.
CCTTAGTCTCGTGGGCTCGGAGATGTGTATAAGAGACAGCCATATGGTCGCAGGTCAAACCGTGCTCCATCCAAACGTCGAGCACGCCCGCCGTATACATACCGCGGTAGCCGCCTCCCTCGAGCGCCAGCCCCACCGTGCGCGTCATATTTGACTGTGCCATGCGACCATCTCCGTTCCTGCGTTTTAAAACGGGACAAGTATACCCGTCAACATATATCGTCCCAGTCGCATTTTTATCGAACATCGCATCGTCGCGCTACCGCTTGTCGAATAATAGCCGCCCACAGCATGTGCACCCATATATAATTGTGCACTATTGTTTACACTACTCAGCTGTTATCAACAGCGAACATTAGCCGGCAAATTAACTCAACAACGCGGCAAGGCGGGGGCCTGGATACATGCAAAGCGCTGAGCAACGACGCGTGTACACAACGAGCTCGCCCGACGCAATCCGCCCCGACCTCAGAAAGCCGCTTAGAACATGGATACTGTCAGCAATTACACCGAAACGCTCGAAAAGACCGTCCGTGACCTTCTCGAGCGGCAGGAGGATCTGATCAGGACTGCCTTTACCGACCAGCTTACTGGGCTTGGCAACCGTGGCGGCTTTGCCCGTTCCCTCGACGGGCTCTGGGAGCAGGACGCCCCCGTTACCATGGCGTTCATCGATATCGACAATCTCAAGCACTGCAACGACGTCTTTGGCCATGACGAGGGTAACCGCTATATTTTGCAGGTAAGCCTCTATCTCAAGCTGTATATGAAAGTGGACGAAGCGGCGTTTCGCATAGGCGGCGACGAGTTTGCCATCCTATCTACGATTGCGACCGAGGACGACCTCGCCGAACGTCTGGAACACTGCCGAACGGTCCTGCTCAAAAACAACGATTCCGAGATGCCCCGCTCGTTTAGCTATGGAGTGTCGTATGCCGACCCCGCCCTGGGCGAAGCCCCCAATCGCATGACGCTCGATGCCGACCATCGCATGTACGACTACAAGCTACGTCATGCCATGCACCTTGATCGACGCAATATCACGCAAGTCCACGCCGACGACTTCGAAATAAGCGATCGCATTTTCGACGCCTTTTCGATGCTCAACGAGGGCCGCTATTTCTTTATCGAGAACTTGGACAAACATCGCACCCTTTGGTCACAAGGCGCCTTGCGCGATCTTGGCCTTCCCTCGGAGCACATAGACAACTGTCGCGATTACTGGAAAACGCGCGTGCATCCCGATGACCTTGAGGCCTACATCAACGACATCGACCAGGTCTATAACGGCACCAAGCACCGTCGCGTCATGCAGTATCGTGTGCGCAATGCCGTCGGCGACTACGTCCTCTGCCGTGCTCGCGGGTTTCGCATCGACGGCGACGAAAATGTCCCCTCGCTCTATGTCGGCGAGCTCGTCAACCACTCACTTGCCGAAACCGTCGACGCCGCGACAGGCCTCGGAACCCAGCGCATGTTGGTCAATGCCATCGACGCCTGTCGTTGCGACCGTTGCGAGACGGGCCTTATAGCGGTGCGCGTTCGTGGCACGACAAAGCTCAACGAGCTCTACGGAGCCGAGGCTGTCGACAACATGCTCGCCGAATACGCAGGCCGCATGCTGTCGATCACCCGCGGCAGGGGCCGGGTCTACCGTTCACGAAGCGTCCAGTTCGTCGTGCTCAGCAACGACCTAGACCACGAGGCATTCGAGCAACTGACCCGCCACCTTAAAGAGGCCGTTTTCGCTCCTGTTCGAATCGCAGGCGACACCATTACTCCCGTCTGCCTTGTCGTCCCGGCCTTTTACGAGCACTTAACCCATCAAGCGACCGCCGTTTTAGGCGAACTCGACCGTCGCCTTCGCACGGCCGGCGGGCTTGTTCCCAACGACAGCCTCCCCATACCCGAGGCGGAGCGCAAAAGCGCCATAGCCGAACGTATCGACTCGCTCACGGGCCTCTATCGACCCAGCGAGTTTATGCGGCGCGCCAACGCATTTCTCGAGGCAAGGCGCAACGGCACCTGGTGCATCGCCACGGTCGACATGGGCCACATGCGCCTGTTTAATGAATGGCACGGCCAGGCCGAGGGCGACCGCGTACTCGCCGATGTAGGCACGGTCCTCAAGGACATCGAGAATGCCGATATGGGCGTCGCAGGGTACTGGGGCCAAGATGACTTTTGTGTACTCATCCCCTTTAAGCACATCACCGTCCATCAAATCTACAACCGCGTTCGTGAGGCAGTAGTCAGGCATGATGACGGCGTAGGTTTCTGGCCGTCCATGGGCGTTTACCCCATCGACTCCAATGAGGAAATCACCATCGATGCGCAGGCAAAGGCCATGTTTACCAATCGACGCGCAAAAAACGACTTTAAGGAGCGCATTGCCATTTTCCGCCCCGCGGAGTACGAGCGCGAAGTCGCGTTCCACCGCACGCTGACCGAATTCCAGTACGCGCTGTCAAATGGTCGCATCACATACTATCTTCAGCCCCAGGTCGATATGGAAACCGGCGAGATTATTGGCGCCGAAGCACTCACCCGCTGGATTGACAAGGACAGCTCTCTCATTTCGCCCGCAACGTTTATCCCCGCACTCGAGGAAAGCGGCTTTGTAGTGACGCTCGACAAGTACATTTGGCAAGGTGTCGCCATATGGCTTCGCGAGCGTCTCGATCGCCGTCTTCGCGTGGTTCCGGTCTCGCTTAATGTGTCGCGCGTGGATATCCTTGCCTGCGACGTTGCCGAACATATGGGGGCGCTCGCCGCCCAATACAAGCTACCGCCCGAGCTCATGCGTATCGAGATCACCGAGACGGCTTATACGGGAGAATCCGAGGCCGTGGATAAGCTAACCGCAGATCTGCACACCCGCGGCTTCTCGACCTATATGGACGATTTTGGCACCGGTCAGTCCACGCTCGCGATGCTCAAGAACGTCAACGTCGACGTCATCAAGCTCGACCGCACCTTTGTGCCCACCGACCGCGATCAAGGCCGCAGCACGCAAATCATTTCATCGATGCTCGAAATGGCGCAGTCGCTCCATCTGCCCGTCGTGGTCGAAGGCGTCGAGACAAATGAGCAGGCGAACATGCTACGACAAATGGGCGCCCGCTACGCTCAGGGCTTCCTCTACTACCGCCCCATGCCGGCGAAGGATTTTGAGGCATTGCTCGATGGTGGCAATAACAACTGATACGCTCGCGCGCAAAACGCCACCGTCGAAGGGGGTATTTGTCTCCATTAGCTAACTTATATCCCCAATTCAAACCGAATTGGGGATATGATACAAACCGTTGTTCCGCCCAAGGAGGTTATCCATCATGAACGAGTCATATCGCCTGGGCGAGCAATCGATTATTGCCTATCTTCAGCGACTTGCGAACGGCGTCTCGACCGCTGAACTCGATGTTGCCGCGCTGCCTGCTGAGCTACGCGCCGTTGGTGAGCAACTGCAAAAGACGCATGCCATCCTGCAACAAGAGCGCCAGCTGCTTGAGCGCAACGCCTATATCGATCCGCTCACCAACTTGGGCAACCGCAACGGATTCGACCGTCACGTCGAACAACTCTGGCGCAAAGGTGACCCCTTCACCTGCGCCTATATTGACATCGACCATCTCAAGCATTGCAACGATAGGTTTGGCCACGCCGAAGGCAATCGCTATATTCTGAGCATCTGCCGCACGCTCTCCGAAACCATGGAGCACGATGAGATGCTGTTCCGTATCGGTGGAGACGAGTTTGTGCTCATCTCGCCCTCCGCAAACGAGATTGAACTCGAGCAGCGCTTGGAGCAGGTGCGTACCAGGCTGATCGAGGCGAGCTCAGGTGGCAAGGCGCCCATGATCGGCAGCTTTAGCTTTGGCTGCTCGCGCGTCGATCCACTTGCTGGCGACACGCGTCGCCAGATGACGATGGATGTCGATCGCAAGATGTATCGCTATAAGCTTATGCATCGTGTACAGCAACCGAAAGACGATGACGCGCCGCAACGCCCAATCGTCGATCAGCTTCCCTGCAACGACCGGGTGTTCCAAGCGATCTCCATGAGCTCCGAGACGCGCTATCCGTTTATCCTCAATCTCGATACGGGAGAATCGCAATGGTCGGTTAACGCCGTGCGCGATTTTGACCTGCCCTCCCAGCACCCTTTTAACTCACTCGACATGTGGCTCGCCCGCGTTCATCCCGAAGACCGCGACAACGTACGTGCCGAGCTCGACATGGTGATAAACGGCACGTGGCACTTCCACTACATGCAGTATCGCGTAATGGATGCCACCGGAAAATACGTGCTTTGCGACTGCACGGGCTACCGCTTGGACGGCACCGATACCGAGCCCGGCATGTATGTGGGCATTATCGTCAACCGAAGCCTAGCTGATACGACCGACTCGGTAACGGGCCTGGGCGATGTCCATGCCCTGGTCAACGCCATTGGCGAAATGCGTCGCGTGGCGCGCGAGGCAGGCTTTATTGCCATTAAGGTCGACGATATCGCCGAGGTCAATGCCCGCTTTGGATTCGATGCAGGCGACCGCGTGCTCGCCGAAAGCGCCGCCTGCCTTATGGAATGCTCACGCGGCAAGGGCCGCCTGTTCCGCTCAACGGGGCCGACATTCGTGGCGCTTTTCGACGACTTTGATCCCGAAGAGACCGACGCGATCGCAGACGAAATCGAACGGTTCCTGGGTTCTCCCGTGCTCATCGGCTCGCTTGAATATCAGCCACCCATTCGCGTGGCCACGCTCCATCTGGACGGCGTCGACCGTCAGCCCGTTTCCATTTTGAACGAGCTCAAAGCGTTGCTCGGGAAAGCCGTGCAGGTGCCAGGTACCAAACTGGACTAGCACCGCACCCGCACCGCCCCCCCCTCATCGTGCGATAATCCTCTGCAGGAGTCACCAAAAGCAGAGGGAGTTTGTGATGAAGGTTCTTTTAGTAAATGGCAGCCCCAAGGCAAACGGCAACACCGCCCGCGCACTCGCCGAGGTCGCCGAGCAACTTAATGCAGAAGGCATTGATACCGAGGTGTTTCAGCTGGGCGCCAAGCCCATTCGCGATTGCATCGGCTGCGGTCAGTGCGGCAAACTTGGCGGTCGCTGTACCTTTGACGACGACGTGGTGAACGAGCTCATCGCTGCCGCCGAGCAGGCCGACGGTTTTGTCTTTGGCTCGCCCGTCTACTACGCGCACCCCAGCGGCCGCATCCTTTCGGCCCTCGATCGCGCCTTTTATGCAGGCGGGCATGCCTTTGCGCACAAACCCGGCGCCGCAGTCGCCGTCGCCCGTCGCGGCGGCACGTCGACCACCTTCGATGTGCTCAACAAGTACTTCACCATCAACCAGATGCCCGTGGTTGCTTCCACCTACTGGAATAACGTGTTTGGCCGCGTGCCCGGCGACGCCGATGGGGATGCCGAGGGCCTTGCCACCATGCGAAACATCGGCAAAAACATGGCCTGGCTCCTGCGCTGCATCGAGGCAGGACAGGCCGCCGGTATCAACGCACCCGAAGCCGATCGTGCAACGACCAACTTCATTCGTTAGAACGGCGGAACATACTATGAACGTGCAAATCTTCGGGACTAAGAAGTCCTTCGATACCAAGAAGGCCCAGCGCTTCTTCAAAGAGCGCCGCATTAAGGTGCAGTTTATTGACCTTAAGGAAAAGGAGATGAGCAAGGGCGAGCTCACGAGCGTGATGCAGGCGGTCGGCGGCATCGACAAGCTGCTCAACCCCAAAGCCAAGGACGAGGAGATGCTCGCGCTCATCCAGCACCTCACCCCTAGCCAGCGCTTCGACAAGCTGCTCGAGAACCAGCAGGTTCTAGCCGAGCCCATCGTGCGTAACGGCAAAAAGGCCACCGTCGGTTATTGCCCCGATGTATGGGGAGCCTGGGAGTAGCCTGTGTTATTTGCCGGCGCGTGGGTATAAGAGCAGGCGTTTGGCATAAGATTTAACTGTAAGCCATGTCTAACAAAGGAGGGCACATGCCCAACAAACCCGTGAAGATCATCATGCTTACCGGATACCTCGGTGCCGGCAAGACCACGCTGCTCAACCACATCCTCGCTAACGACGGCGGCATCCGCGCCGCCGTGATCGTCAACGATATCGGCGAGATCAACGTCGACGCCAGCCTTATCGCCGACGGCGGCCTTTCCGAGACCGATGACCTCATCCCGCTTACCAACGGCTGCATCTGCTGCACGCTTTCGGACGACCTTGCTAACCAGCTGCAGGGCATCGCCGATTCGGGCAACTTCGACTACATCATCATCGAGGCTTCGGGCATTTGCGAGCCTATCCCCATCGCCTACACCATCTCGAGCTTCTGCGACGAGGCCAAGGTGGGCGGCGAGCCCAAGCTCGCGCTCGACAACATCGTGGCCGTGGTCGACTGCGCCCGCATGTACGACGAGTTCAATGGCGGCCGCGACCTGCTGGCAGAGGATATCGACGAGGACGACATCGAAAGCCTGCTCATCCAGCAGATCGAGTTCTGCTCCACGCTGATCCTCAACAAGACCGATACCGTGAGCCCTGAGCAGATCGCCGAGCTCAAGGCCATCGTGCGCAGCCTGCAGAAAGACGCTGTGATTGTCGAGGCCCAAAACGGCGAGGTCCCCATGGAGGAGCTGCTCGATACCGACCGCTTCGACTTTATGCGCGCCTACAACTCCGCCGCCTGGATCGAGGCCATGGAGCACCCCGAGGAGCACGACGACCCCGAGGTGCTCGAGTACGACATCGAGACCTTTGTGTACTCGCGCCGCAAGCCGTTTGACCTGCAGAAGTTCACCGATTTTGTTGAGCAGGAATGGCCCGACGAGGTCATCCGCGTCAAGGGTCCGCTGTGGCAGACCGGCAATCCGGACATGTGCTACATGTTTGAGCAGGCCGGCCACCAGATGCGCCTGATGGAGAACGGTCTGTTTGTCGATTCTGCGCCCGAGGGCGAGAAGCAGAAGATCATCGACGAGAACCCCGAGATCATGCAAATTTGGGACGACGAGACGGGCGACCGCATGACGAGCCTGTGCATTATCGGCCGTCACATGGACAAGGATGCGCTCATCGCCTCCCTCGATGCCTGCCTGACCGACTGGCACCGCGCCTAGGTTTATCGAAGCGGGTATTTTTCCGCCTACGTAACCG
>URWS01000074.1 GCA_900551605.1 uncultured Collinsella sp.
CTACACTTATGCGATCGTCGGCAGCGTCAGATGTGTATAAGAGACAGCCATGGCAACGTGACGCGCCATGTTGGAACCGTAGACGCACGCAATCCACGAGCCCGAGGTAATCTGCGCGCGGTCCTCAACCGGAACGGAAAAGCCCGCGATAACATCCTCGCAGCTCGAATAGCCCGCAAGCTGCAGCGTAAACATCACGGTACTCCCGGTGCCGCCCTTGTCGAGCTTTCCGATTTCATCCTCGCCGAGCCATTCGGTTGCGCCATCCTTGCTGATATTGCAGACGCTGAGCACGCGACCTGCCTCGTTCTCGTACATCTCGAGCGCATCTTGCCAGGTATAACCCTGTTGCGACGCAAACTCCTGCAACTGCCAGCCCTTAAGCTCGAGCAACGCTGCGATGCTGATGTTGCGGTGCGCATCCCAGCAGTCATCCGACCACGTATCGCACGCGTCCGCCGAGCCGCTGTCTGTGTCCGCACCGCCGCCCGCATCACCGGAATCACCCGATGACGAGCCCGCATCCATCTTGTCCTTTACCGGGCGATCGTCGTTAAAACCCGTCGTGTCCTGCGCCTGCTGTCCGCCGCATCCCGCAAGCGTCAGCAACGCCGTTCCCGCCGCCGCGACAAACGCCGTGCGCGAAATAACCGTCTCCCTCATCGTTGTTCCTTTCCCGTTTCTTATCACAGCGCCGAGCAACGCCTCGACACCGATCCTCCCGTAGCCCACTCACGCTATTGACGGGGCAGCTCCGTCCAGCCAAAACCGGGCTCAAAGCCATCGCGCGTGCCGATCACGTCGCCCGAGCCGTTCACCCAAGCTTGATCCGCCATCACCGAAACCTCGACATCGGTACCGTCGGGCCTGGTGTAATGGTTGACCCCGCGGATGGCATCGGAATACGACGCCGCGCCCGTTCCCACACCTGCGCTGGAGAAATTGGCCGCGCTGGCGGCCATATTCGCGGCGTGTTGACGATCGCTGCGCTCAAACCAAGCCTGCTGGTAGCTGTCGAACGCCGCCTGCTGCGAGGCATGCATCTGCTGCCAGGCCGCGAACTGCTGTTGCTGCTGGGCGATGTTCATCTGCGTGTGCTGACGCTGCTCGAGCACCATCTGCTGCTTTTGAGCGCACGCTTCGCGCGCAATCGACGGGTTGAGCCGCAGAGTCGACGCCATTGAGGCAAGCGCCGTGGAGGCCGCCTCGTCCAGACGGCCTTCCGGCGCAACCAGGCAGAAGCTGTCCCTGATACGCCACTGCAACAGGTCTGCCGCGCCCAGCTTGAACGGCGCCCCGTCTGGGCAATCGCCCTGATCCGGAGCCTGATCTTTCGCGGCGCGCTGACCCGCCGCCGCAGCCGCCTGGCGCTCGCGCAGGCGCTTACCCAGAACGCCACCGATCAGTCCGCTCGAAAGGCCCGCGCCCAGCAGCGCCTCGGCCCCGGCGGCAACGCCTTTACCCACAGAACCCGCGACTCCACCGATCGAGACTACATAGCCCTCGACCTTTGCCGCCACTGCAAGCTCGGTAGGCGCCGGGACGCCCGCGAGCCGATATCGACGCATGCGGCACTCATAGACCACATCGCTCGGTTCCATCGAAAAGCCCTGAATCGCAAAGTCGTTTACAGCCTCGCGCTTTACGCGAGCACGCTCATGTTCAATATCGCCTGCCGCGCTCGACGGATAGGGTTGCTCGGCCACAACCTCCGCCCGTGCGCCCAATTGCGCCGCGCAGGCTTGAGCTAACTCGTCGCACGCCGCCTCCACGTGCACAAACGCCTTGCGCTCGGTTTGCGTGGGGATACGCTTGGCAACGGCGCCCGCGTCCACGTAGCAGAGCTCGGAGCGATACATGATGCGTTCGCCCGCCGGGCCTGCCGCCGTCACGCCAACTGAAATCGGGCAGTCGAAACTACTGCTGCGCTCAAGATGCGCCTCTTCGATACGCCAACCCCGCGGCAGCGCCACTTGCGCGAGCGCTTGGCCGCCAGAGGCATCGCATGCGGTGTGGAGCTCAAGGTCGCCGACGCGGGGAGCATCCGCTGCGGCCACGTCGCGGACCGGCGACGCGGCGTCGGCATCCTGCATCGGCACATCGACCGGCGCGTTCGCGCTCGGCTCACAACCTTCGCCCGCGCCATCATCGGCAGCCGCCCCATTTGCGTGTTCCGCGACACCCGGGTCATCCTCAACGCTCTCAAGCCGAACACCGCAGCCCGGGCAAAATCGCACCGGCACGCCGGCGACCCGCGGCAGCTGCATCCCGCACGCCGGGCAGAATCTCAAATCACTCATCCCGTACACCCCTCATTTCATTGGCTGTTCTTGATGGCGGCTAGCTGTCGCCACAGTTCATCGGCACCGTCAAGGCGATATGCCGTCTTGTCGAGCACGATATTCCCGCCCTCGAACTCCACCGATTGCTCCGAGCCGTCTTCATAGACAAAGACGAGCGTGCGACCGGCATCGCTCATCCGCTCATCCACCGCACCTCCCACGGTGCAATCGTCGAGCGCGGCAAAAGTCGATGCGACCAGCTCGGCATCGTCGGTCTCATAGATCGTCCGTGCCTCGCCGTCCTCGATAAGCTTGACTGCCACCGGATCGGCAGCACAATCGTTCAGCAACGCTTGCGCGGCGTTCTTTCCCTGGTCGGCACGGGCACCAAAGCCGTATGCCCGCACAAGCGTCACCGCCGCAGCAAGGACCACCACGGCGATAAGCGCGCCCGCAATTTTATTAGACGAGCAACCACGAGACGCCATAGGCCCACCCCTTCCGTTCTGCTCCGCTCAACATCACATTCATATGCCTTTGAGCGCCAAAACGGCAGGTGACAAATGTCTCATATTCATATTTTTGCAGGTAAAACCACCACAAAGGTGCCTGTCCCCTTCGTGGTGGTTTTGGCTAGTCTTGGGGTGTCCAGGACCAGAAGAAATTGATGAGCGCCACGCGCGAGGCGGCACCGGTCTTTTTGTTGATCGAGGCGATATGGCGGTAGAGCGTAGAACGCGAAAGGAAGAGCGCTGCCGCAACGTCCTGCACGCTGTCGTCCGATACGACCAGCGCCTCCAGTACATCGCGCTCGCGCTTGGTAAGTCCAAAGGCGGCTACAAAACCGTCGAGTCGATCGTCAAACGAAAGCTCCGGTGTCTCCAGGGACACCGTGTCGACCTGATCGGGCGCACGGCTCACGCCAAGATCGTCGGTGGCAAACGCCAGCCCCCTGTGACCCGCTTCGTCCTCAACGCCTTGTCCAAACTGCCCCAACAGCGAGATCGCAATGCCGACAAACAGCACGAGTACGACACCCACCGCCATCAGCACGTTTTGGCTCGAGATGATCGCCACCGCCGGAGCCGTCACAAGCATTGAGCAAATGTTGTTGATGACGCGGCCCATGCACGGCCACAGATACGACCAGCGGGCATACATCGAAATCGCGGCGAACTTCGCGGTGAAGAACACCACGAAAAAGCCCGTGCCCAGGTAAAAGATAATCGTGGCGGCGAGCGCATTGCCGCCGTTGCCATCGGTGATAAGCACAAAGAACGAGAGCGTGGACAGCATGGCGGCGCACGTCATGATGATATTCATATACGAGCGTCCGCGCAGGTCATACAGGGCGCCGGCAGCAAGCGCACTCACAACCAGCAGCAAGCGCGGCCAGTCACCCAGATCGATAGCGCCGGCGGCATGCGAGGTCGTAAGACCGGCATTGAGAGCCGCGAATACGCCGGTGAGGCAGGCGGTCGCCACCGTCAAGCGCACTACGGCACCCTGGAAGGCCGCCTTTGCCTCGGGATTATCGCGCCACTTGGCGCCATGCTCCGACGCATCGACCGATAGCTCGGCAATCTCGGCTTCGAACTCGGGCGCGGACTCATCGCGTAATTTAGCTCGGCGGGTACCGTGAAGCAGCCCAACCAGCGCAATCGCACAGGCAATAAGGACAAACTGTTGAGGAATGCCCGCAGGCATCACCATATGGTTGAGCACCTGTACCAAAATGCCCGCAGCATAAGAAACCGCCACGGCACGTGCCAGACAAGGCGTCTGCGCAAAACGCCGCGCCAGATTGGCATGAGCGGTCGATCCGCAGTAGCCCAGGGCGCAGCACGCCACCAGACCGCCCGCAATCACAACCTGAAACTGCGCCGCCATAATCAGCAGCAGCAATGCCGACACCAGCAGCACGCCCGTCATATCGCTCGTTGCATCGATTGTCTGGGGACGGCGATAGTACAGGAGAGGACGCACAAAATAGCCGATCACGCTCGCGCCGACGACGATGCTCTCGTAGATAACGACCTCGTTCGCCGGCACAAACTCGGCCACGCGCACGTCAAAGAGGTACTCGCCGGCCAAAAACGTGAAAAAGAAAAGCGCCAGGCACAGAATCTCCCGTATGCCCCGGCGCAAATATGCGGTTGTGTCTCCCAGGTCCCTCATGGTAACCCCCACCCGCTTAGATGTCCGGAAAACCATTTTAATGGAGAATGGGTCTTAGTATCCACGCAATGCCCGAACTGTTACGCATCCGGCGCAAATGCCCCAACAGCAGTTGCGGTGAAATAGTTCCTGTTTGACCGGCCCGGGCTGTCATTTAGGAACTATTCCACCGCAACATATAAAGGGGACTGGGTTGTTGATATCGGAAAAGGGAGGGAGGTGCCCGGGCCGAGGGAGCAACTCGGGATCGAAGCTCGAGCGTTAGTGCTCGGGCGTCAGGATCACCAGGGCGTCGTGCTCAAAGGAATGCTGAGCCACGCGCACGGTGCCGTCGCCATTGTCGCGAACGGGCAGCTTGGCGATACGCTTGGCCTCCATGTCGAGGGCCGTCGCCGACCAGCCGCGCGCACTATCGAGCTTAAACGTAAGTGCCGCGGTGCGCGGCAGATAGGTGACGACACGCTCGCCAATACGCGCCACACGGATGGACTCGCGCGCGTCATCGAGCAGCTCCTGTGCCGGGATAACGGCGAGAGCGTCGTCGCTAGCCGTGGCACCCAGGCCGGCAAGCACGTGCTCGATGGCGGCAAAATCCCACACGCCCGCAAACTGCAGACACTCCTGCCAGCGGAACGGCATGTCAAAGCCCTCGCCCAGCACCGAACCCTGGCTGCGCGATGTCTGCCAGTTCCAAACGCCGTGGGCGCCGTAGGTCACGCCCGCGCTTGCGCCGGCAAGGATCGACGACCACACGCTCGCGCGGCAATCCTGCGCGGTAAAACGCCAGTACACGTTGCGCGAAGCACCCATCTGCTCGTAGCAGGGCTCGGAGTTGACCATCGGCTTTTTGGGATAGTTGGCGATAAAGTCCTGCGGCAGGCGCCAGGCCTCGGGCTGACCCTCGTAGTTGTGGCCCGGCTGGAACATGTAGAAGTCCAGGCGGTCCAGGTACTGCGCCGGGATGGTGCGGTTGCCGCGGTTGATATGCATGGTGCGCAGGGCCCCGGGCGCGCGCTTTGCAACCTCATCGAGCGCATCCTCGTAATAGGCAATTGCCTCGTCACCGGCAAAGTCGGTATCGCCCGTCACCACGTAGACGGGGTCGAACTCGCCCAGGTTCTCGACGACGCGGGCAACGTGGGCACGGACCTCCTCGCGCGGCATAACCTCGGCACCGCAACGCTCGGCGATCTTAGCGCCCCAGGTACCGGGCACGTAGTTGCACCACATGAGCACGAGTGCCGGGCGAATACCGTGCTCGACGGCAGCGCGGCACATGGCGGCAGCGCGGTCCCAGTACGCCTGGTTGGGACGGGACCAATCAAAACGCACGCCATCCTCGCTGGCATAGGGCCAAATACCCAGATCGGGGCAGCAGCGATCCCACTGCGGCAACGTGTTGACCTGCAGCACGTTCATGCCCTGCTCGGCGCGGCGGGTCAGATAGTAGTCCCAGTCGGCCTCGGGGATGCTGGTAAACGCACTCCAGCACGTATCGGCAAACCAAAAGAACGGCTTGCCCTCGCACAAAAAACCGTCCTGACGTCCGTTAACGGTCAGTTTTCCCAAACTCATCTGCATGTCCTTTCGCTCGATAAAGGAATTGCGAACCGGCAGAAGCTTTCGCGGTAACCCCTGGCGCGAAAGCCCCCGTCGCTTAGCAAACCCTTGCGGGCGGGCGTCATCCACCTTCATCAGTCTACCTTGCAAGAAGGGCCCCGCCGGGCTTGCGCCTGACGGGGCCCTGTCGTGTAGGTAAGGTCATATGCGACCGAATGGCTTGGCCTTAGGCCTCCATCTCGGCGAGCTCCTCCTTGGAGAAGCCGGCGACGAAGACGACGGCAGCCGCGATGACAAAGGAGATTGCCATACCGACGATAGCCCAGACGGTGTTCATCTGGCCACCCTGCAGGTAGTTGGTGAAGACCAGGAAGTTGGAGGCACCACCGGCGAGGTAGTAGGTAACACCCATGAGGCCGGAGAACACGGCGCCGATGGCGCCACCGATGAACATACCGAACATGGTGCGACGGAAGCGCATGAGGATACCGAAGAGAGCGGGCTCGGTGACGCCGCCGGCGATGGCGGAGATGACGTAGCCCAGAGCGAGACCCTTCTCGTCGGGGTTCTTCATCTTGAGGAAGGCACCGAAGGCGCAGCCCCAGACAGCGTTCATAGCGCAGTTGGTGGAAACGAAGACGAAGGGATCGTAGCCGGCGGCGATGATCTGAACCTGAGCGAGCAGGATGACGGGCATGTGCATACCGCAGACAACGAAGAGCTGCCAGAAGGCACCGAGGACGGCCATGACGAGCAGGATGCCGACGCCACCCATGTCAGCGAGACCGAAGAGGGCGTTAGCGATGAGGCTACCGATCTCGTTACCGAGCGGGGCGAGGACGATAAAGGCAATGGGGATGGTGACGATCATGGTGCAGAACGGCGTGAAGACCGTGGAGAGCACGTCGGGCATGACCTTCTTAAAGAACTTCTCGACGAAGTACAGGACGGGCACCGAAAGGATGATCGGCAGAACGGACTGCTGATAGTCTGTCTCTTATA
>URWS01000075.1 GCA_900551605.1 uncultured Collinsella sp.
CCTTAGTCTCGTGGGCTCGGAGATGTGTATAAGAGACAGGTCCATGACGGCGACCTTGCAGCCGGTGCGGTAGCCCGGGTCGAGCGCGAGCACGCGGGCGCCGCGCACGGGGCGTGCCGAGAGCAAGCCTTCGAGATTCTTGGCAAAGACGTTGATGGCCTCGGTCTGGGCGCGGACGGTGAGCTTGGCACGGGCCTCGCGCTCCAGCGAGGGGGCCATGAGGCGCTTGTAGCCGTCGGCGATAGCGGCGTCAAAGACGGGCGCGAACACGCCTTGGCGGCGGGGCCAACGGCTGCCGAGGCGCGCCGTGGCGACAGCACCGTCGACGTTCACGTGCACGCGGAGTTTGCCCTCGCGCTCACCGCGGTCGATAGCCAGCACGCGGTGGTTGGGTATACGGCGCAGCGGCTCGTCAAAGTTGTAGTAGGGCTCGTAGGGAGTCTTTTCGGCGGGGTCGGTGGCCTCGACGACGATGTCGGCGGTGTTTTGTGTAAAGGCGCGCAGGTCGGCGACGTTCTCGGGGTCCTCGGCTACCGTCTCGGCCACGATGTCGGCGGCGCCGGCGAGCGCCTTCTCGGGCGTGTCGAAGCCGGCCTCCTCGTTGACGAATGCCGCGGCGGCGTCGAGCGCGCTGCCCTTGGCCGAGGCCTGCATGATGATCATGTTGGCGAGCGGCTCCAGACCTGCCTCGCGGGCCTTCTGCGCGCGGGTCATGCGCTTTTTGCGGTAGGGCTTGTAGAGGTCCTCGACACGCTGGAGCTGCGTGGCCTCGCGAATCTGCTGTTCGAGTTCGGGCGTGAGCTTGCCCTGGGCGTCGATGAGCAGAATGACGTCCTCTTTGCGCTGCTCAAGATTGCGCAGGTAGGACAGGCGCTCGTCGAGCGCGCGCAGGGCGACGTCGTCCATGCCGCCCGTTGCTTCCTTGCGGTAGCGCGAGATAAAGGGGATGGTGTTGCCCTCATCGATGAGCTTGACGGCAGCCTCGACGTTGGCGGCCTTAAGGTTGAGCTCGCGGGCGAGCTGGGCGATAAGATCCATGGGACTCCTTGCGTTTAAGGTGCGTTTGCAGCACAGGGCTACCAAGGATACCATCCGTCCCAAAAGACTGTTTTGGGGCCGCGCCACGAAAACGGCCTATCTACTACGTTTAACCCGTATGGGTCGACCATCCCCCGGTTTTCCGAAAATACGCAACCAGTCTACCTGCGGTTTTTATTTCTCGAAATTCGGCATGGCTAAGGATGATCAGTTAAACGTAGTAGATAGGCCCATTTCGTGGCAAACGAACCAAGCTGAGGCGCAAAATGGCCCCCGCCCCAGAAAAATCGTCGGCAAGGTAGCAAAAAGCCCCGCGGGCAGGAGGCTGCTCGCGGGGCAAAGAAGAGGGGCTTGTTGGTGGCGGACCGAAGGGTTCGGCATGGGGTTTCTGCCGCGGCCCGCCCTAAAGCGTTACAGCTCGACGAGCTGGCCGGTCTCGGCGGCCTCCTTGATGGCGTTGAGAAGCGTGAGCGTCTTGACGTTATCGGCGGGGGTCACGACGGGCTCGACCTCGCGGCGGACAACCTTCACAAAGTGCTTGAGCTGCATCTTGTGCGGCAGTGCCGGGTCGACGGCCGGAATCTCCATCTGCAGCGGCTTGTGCCAGTTAGAGGCGCCGTCGTAGGAGAACTGGTGCAGGCGGGGCAGCGAAAGGGCGCCCTTGGTGCCGCCGATAAAGTAGGCGTCGGCGTCGAAGGGGCGGTACTGCGGATCCTCGCGAGCGGTCGCCTCCCAGTTCCAGGGGCTGGCGGTGGCGTCAGAGATGGTCATGCTCGCGAGCGCGCCGTCGGCAAAACGGACGTTGACCACGGCGGAGTCCTCGGTCTCAAAACCGCGGGCGGCGCTGGACTGCATACCCTGGACGGCAACGGGCTCGCCCAGCAGGTAGCGGAGCAGGTCGACGTCGTGCACCAGGTTGACTAGGATCGGGCCGGCACCCTTCTTGCGGCGCCACTCGACATCGAAATACTCGTCATTCTTATAGATCATGTAGTGGAAGCTCGACACGGTGAGCTTGCCCAGCTCGCCAGACTCGATGATCTCCTTGGCCTTGTTGACGAAGGGGTTGTGGCGACGGTGCTGACCCACGAGCACGGGCACGCCGGCGGTTTCGGCCTCGGCGGCGAAGGCCTGGGCATCCTCCAGGTCGTTGGAGATCGGCTTTTCGACCAGCGGCACGATGTTGCGCTTTACGGCCTCGCGGGCAACGCCCAGGTGCAGGTCGTTGGGGGTGGCGATGATGACGGCCTCGGGCTTGACCTCGTCCATCATCTGGGCGGGATCGGTGTAAAACGGCACGCCGGCGGCCTCGGCCGTGGCGCGGGCGCCCTCAAAGGCGTCGGCGATGGCGACGAGCTCGGCCTCGGGCTCCTCGGTGACAAAGCGGATGTGGTTGCGGCCCATGGCGCCGGCGCCGATAACGGCAATGCGGACGGGGTTGAGCTCAGACATTTCGACTCCTTAATACTGGTGACCGGTGGGATGCGACAAAGGGGCTGTCCCTTTGTCGCATCGGTAAAACTAGGCGGACTTCTTCTTGCTGTCGGAGACCATCATGTAGACGGTGAGCACGACGGCGATGGCGGCGATCACAATGGCGCCGTAGAAGGACTGCTGGTAGGCGGCGCTGCCGGCCTCGGCGTGATACAGCACGGCAGTGATGGGCTGGCTGATCCAGGTGGAAGCGGCATAGCCCAAAAACATGATGCCGTAGTTGACGCCGATGTTGCTGGTACCGAAGGCGCCGCCGGTGAGCGGTGGGTAGATGACGAGCAGGGCGCCAAAGCTAAAGCCGAGCAGGGCGAGCGCCACAAAGAACATGGCCTGCGAAAAGCTCATCGACATGATGACGAGCGCGACGATGGTGACGACAAGGCTGATGAGCAGCGACTTATAGGCGCCGAGCTTGTCGATGATCTGGCCAAAGGACAGGCGGCCAACCAGGTTGGCGCAGGTGTTGACGGAGACCACCACACCGCCGAGGGCGACGGCCGCGGCGCTCGTGGGGTCGGCGAAGAGCTGGACGGCGGCGATGGAGGCAACCTTGCCCACGAGCAGGGTGCCCGCGGTGGCGGCGAAGGCGAAGGTGACGATGAGGACCCAGAAGCGCGGGGTCTTGACCATCTCACCCGGGGTGAGGTCGCCGAAGGTGCCGGCATGTGCGCCGCCCTTGGGGGCCTCGAAGCCCTCGGGCAGCCAACCGGCCTCGGGGGCCTTCAAGAACAGGGCGGAGGCGGCGATCATCACAAAGAAGATGACGCCGAGTGCCTTAAGGGCGCCAAAGATACCCAGGCTCGGGATGAGCAGCGAGGCGAGCACCGGGGACAGTACGGCGGGGCCGGCGGTCGAAGCGGCCAGGGTGATGCCGGAGGCGAGACCCTTCTTGTCGATGAACCACTTTTGGCCGGTGGTGAGCGCCGGGTTGTAGCCCAGGCCGTTGCCGATGGCGGCGACGAGCGAGAACCACAGGTAGAACTGCCACGGCTCGGTGACGGTGCCGGACATGAACCAGCCCAGGCCGTAGCACACGGCGGCGGCGATCACGACGTTGCGCGGGCCGATCTTATCGGAGATGCGGCCGGCGAAGATGCCCGTCACAGCCATGATGGTCTGAAAGACCGGGAAGGCCCAGGTAAGGGCGCTCGACCACTCGGGGTAGACGGCGAGCAGGTTCTTGCTCACGACGGAATACAGCGCGATGGAGCTGATGAAGAACATGGTGACGCATGCGGCGGAAAGCACGACGGCGCGACCCTTGTTGGAGTTGGTGGAAGCCATTGGACTCTTTCTAATCGATACGGGGGAGGGGCGGGCGTATCCGCGGGTCTCCCTGTTAGGTTGGTTTACTGGTCAGTCGGCTTGGCGACGCCGGACTCATCGGACCAAAGCTCGACACCCTTGTTCTTGAGGTAGTTGTCGGCATAGGCGCGACGGCCGCCGGGCTTGGCGGTGAGGTCGCCCATCATGTTGGAGAAGCCGCCGTCGACCTTGATGGCGTCGCCGGTGGTAAAGTCCGAGCGCTTGGACGCCAGGAACATGACGGCGTTGGCGATATCGCTGACCTCGCCGATGCGGCGCGTGGCGATCAGACGGCTGCGGCTCTTTTCGACCTCGGGATCGGCGTAGAAGTTGGCTGACATCGGGGTCTTAACGAAGCAAGGCTCGACGCAGTTGGAGCGCACGCCGTAGGGGCCCCACTCGGCAGCCAGCATCTTGGACATCATGTTGACGCCCGCCTTGGTGGAGCTGTACACGCCCGAGAACGTCTCGGGGGAGTGGCTGGCGACGGTCGAGATGTGCACCAGGCGGCCCTGGCCGGCCTTGATCATCTCGCGACCAAAGCGCTGCGAGGTGATGAAGTAGCCGGTGAGGTTGACGTTGATGACCTCATTCCAGTCGGAGAGCGGCAGGTCCTCCATGGCGGCGAAGCGCAGGATACCGGCGGTGTTGACGAGGACGTCGACGCGACCGAAGTCGGCGATGGTGGCGTCGACGGCGGCCTGAACCTCGGCCTCGTCGGTGGCGTTCATCTTGTAACCCTCGGCGTGGATGCCAAACTCGGCAGCGAGGTCGGCGGCAGCAGCCTTGACCTTCTCCTCGTCCAGGTCGAGCAGGACGACGTTGGCGCCGTTGCGGGCGAACTCGCGGCAAATCTCGACGCCCATACCGCCGAGCGCGCCAGTCACGGCGCAGACATCGCCCTCGAGCTTAAGCCAATTGCTCATAGGAACTTCCCTTCTTGTGCCTCCCGGTGGGTCGCTCCCATTAACCGACCCACGTGGTTTTCGCTGGTTATCGTATGCTTTGCATTTGCGCAGGTGAATTGCATATTTGTTAGAATGGCGTTAACCGTAGGTTTATACTGTGCGATGCAGTTTTTTCTCAATTGAGCGCGTGACCTGCCAAAACGACCCCCTTCGGCAGTTCATTGCCATGCGTCTGGAAACGGGAGATTGACGTGTACGATCGACGACTCGAGGCCATATCGGCCGCCGCGGAGCTGGGAAGCTTCTCGCGTGCGGCGGCAAAATTGCGCGTGTCGACCCCGGCGCTCGTCAAACAGGTGTCGGGATTCGAGGCCGAGTTCGGCATCACGTTGTTCGAGCGCTCGCATTCTGGTGTTAAGGTGACGCCGGCAGGTGCTCTGATGGTGGACGATGCACGTTCGATCATGCGGCAGTCCGAGGACGCGCTGCGCCGTGCCCGACGCGCGGCAGGCGATGGCGGGGCCGTGCGCCTGGGCGTGTCGATGATGTGCCCGGGGCGCCAAACGCTGTCGATGTGGTCGGACATCCACGATCTGGAACCATCGCTGCGATTTGAGATCGTGCCGGTAAGCGACCTCTATGACGAGCGCGAATCCGTCATGCGCAGCTTGGGCCGCGAGGTGGATGTAGTGCAGTCGAGTTTTTCTACTCCACGCTGGGGCGACGCCTGCCAAAAGCTTCGCATCGTTAACGTGCCGTTTTATATCGACCTGCCGCGCACGAGCCCGCTGGCGCGCAAGACACGCATTACGGTCGCCGACTTGGAGGGCATGCGCCTGCGCGTACTGCGCCACGGCAACGATGCCATGGACAGCCTGCGCATCGACCTGTTGGCCGACGGCGGCGTGGACGTGATCGATGTGGATAGCTTCGACTTTGCGCTCTTTAACGAGGCGGAGGAAAAGGGCGACGCGGTGCTCACCTGCGGAGCGTGGTCGGGGGTGCACCCGGCCTTTGTGGGCGTGCCGTTCCTGTGCGGCCGCGAGGTACCGGTCTTTCTGCACTACCCGCTCGAGCCAACCCTCCAAGTCCAAAAATTCGTCAACGCCATGGCACAACTCCTCAAGTAGCTCATTTGGGACGGGGCTTTTTTGACTCCTTACAAAATGAGGCCCTGGCCAAACGGCCAGGGCCTCACCACTTCTTTTTAGGCTGCGAGAAAAGGCTGCGCGTAGGAGTTCCCCGAGGGAGACGGGGTGTTTGCTCCGCGCGCAGTTTCGCAGCGAAGCGAGAATGTTTGAGCACGGAGTAAACACCCCGTCTCCCTCGGGGAACTCCGTTGGGAGCGTTGGGGCTGTTTTGAGCTACTCCAGCTCAAACGCTCCGGTGTAGAGCTGATAGTAGTAGCCGCGCTTGGCGATCAGCTCGTCGTGGTTGCCACGCTCGATGATGCGGCCGTGGTCCAGGCAGATGATCGCGTCGGAGTTGCGCACGGTGGACAGGCGGTGCGCGATGACAAACGTCGTGCGGCCCTCCATGAGCTTGTCCATGCCCGCCTGCACGATAGCCTCGGTGCGGGTGTCGATGGAGCTCGTGGCCTCGTCCAGAATCATCGCCGGCGGATCGGCGACGGCGGCGCGTGCGATCGAGATCAACTGGCGCTGGCCCTGCGACAGCTGCGCGCCGTTGCCGGTGAGCATAGTGTCGTAGCCGTCGGGCAGTCGGGTGATAAAGTCGTCCGCGCCGGCGAGCTTTGCCGCCGCGATGCACTCCTCGTCGGTGGCGTCTAGGTTGCCGTAGCGGATGTTATCCATCACGGTGCCGGTGAACAGGTTCACGTCCTGCAGCACCACGCCCAGCGAGCGGCGCAGATCGGCCTTGCGGATCTTGTTGACGTTGATGCCGTCGTAGCGAATCTTGCCGTCGGCGATGTCATAGAAGCGGTTGATGAGGTTGGTGATGGTCGTCTTGCCGGCACCGGTGGCGCCGACAAACGCGACCTTCTGGCCCGGCTTGGCAAACACGGACACGCCGTGCAGCACCTCGTGGTCGGGCGTGTAACCAAAGTCGACGTTGTCCATGACCAGGTCGCCGCGCAGCGGTACGTACTCGATCTCGCCGGTTGCGCGGTGCGGATGTTTCCACGCCCACATGCCGGTGTGGTGGTCGGCCTCCTCGAGCTGCCAGGTATCGGGGTTCACCTGAGCGTTGACGAGCGTCACATAGCCCTGTCTCTTATACACATCTGACGCTGCCGACGATCGCATAAGTGTAGA
>URWS01000076.1 GCA_900551605.1 uncultured Collinsella sp.
ATTTGTATGTAGGGAGCAGGGGGACCGATATGCTCAACGACCTCTACCATATGCTTGATCCCGTCGCCATTTCGGCGGGGCCCATCACCATCTACTGGTACGGCTTGGCCTATGTGGTCGGAGCTTTGCTCACGGCGGTCGTCATGTATCGCACGCAGCGCCGTTGGGGTTTTGACATCACGATTGATGACCTGACGAGTGTCGTGGTCGGCGTGGTCTTTGGCCTCATTATCGGTGCGCGCCTGTTCTACGTCGTCTTTTACGGTGATGGCTACTACTGGGCGCACCCTCTCGAGATCTTTGCCACCAACGAGGGCGGCATGAGCTTCCACGGCGGTTTGGTGGGCGGCATTATCGGCGGCATCATCGTATGCCGCATGTATAAGCTCGACGCATGGACTTTGGCAGACCTTGCCGTCATCGGCGCGCCGCTGGCCTTGTGCCTGGGCCGTTGTGCCAACTTCGTGAACGGCGAGCTGTGGGGCAAGCCGACCGATCTGCCATGGGGCGTGGTCTTTGGCGGGACTGCGGGCGATATGCCGCGTCACCCCTCCCAGCTCTACGAGGCATTTCTTGAGGGCATCGTGCTCTTTTGCATTCTGCAGGTGCTCAGCCGCAAAAAGCCGCTATTGCCCCAAGGCACGTTTATGGGCGTGTTTGTGATGGGTTACGGCATCGTCCGCTTCCTCATTGAGTTTGTGCGCGTGCCCGATGCCCAGCTGGGCTATCTGCTTGGCGGCGTCATCACCATGGGCCAGCTGCTGAGCCTGCCGCTCGTAATCGCGGGCCTGGCGCTCGTCATCTTTGCGCGTCGCCGCAATCGCCCCCAGCGCATCTACCTCGACGCCTAACCACCACATACCACCACAAAGGGGACAGACACCTTTGTGGTGGTTTGCTGGGCAACGATGACAGAACCGTAACGTTTCCCCAGATAAAACCTGCCAAAATAAACCTGTCCCTTTTTGGCAGGTTTCTAGAAAGGCTCTTTGGACTGTGAAGGATTCCGATCTCTCCACAACGGCTGCGCGCGACGCTGCCCGCATCGTCTGGTTTAAGCGCTACCCCGCCAAGCAGACGCTCATCGCATTTCTGCTCGCGCTGTTGGCGACCACGGCGTTTTCCATCGATCCCGCCCCGGTGTCGAGCAACGCAGTCTTGGCGATTGACCCCAAAGCCTCGGGCATGCTGTACGTGTGCTACGAGGTGCTCCTCTCGTTTGCCGGCCATACCGACGCGGTCATGCTGCTGGCGCTTGCCTGCCTGCTCACGCTGCCGTTTCGCTACGTATTCTTTGGCCGTGGCGACACCTGGCGCCCATCGATTATTCTGCCGTCGCTGTTTTTCGCCATCTGCATGGTGTTCGGCCGCAGCTACGACCTCACCGACTCGGCCGAGATTGTTCTTGGCGACAAAGCTCGCATCATCTGCGCCTGGATTGGCGGCGCGGGCTGGATGCTCCTGGCGATCGTTGCCTTCTATCTGGCTTTTGAGTGCTTGGATTGGCTGAGCTCTCGGCGCATTCCGTTTTCGGAAGCGCACTTTGGCCGCGTATGGCGTGTGACTCACGCCGTGCTCTCGGTCCACCCCTTTGCCGGGCCCTTCCTGGTGCTTATGATCGCCTGGGCGCCCACGCTCATCGCTTCGCTGCCCGGCCTTTTTATGGGAGATACGGGTGCGCAGATTCGCCAGTGGTTCAACTATCCCAACGGCACGAGCGACTACCTGCGCCTACTCAACCCCAACGTGCTGCTCAACGGGCATCATCCCGTAGTGCATACGGCCATTATCGGCTCGTGCGTTCAACTGGGGCTTTCGCTGTTCAACAGCGCTAACGCGGGCCTCATCATCTATACCTGCGCTCAATTTGTCATCACGGCTGCCTGCATGGCCTATTCCATTTCGTCGCTGCGCAAACTGGGCGTGAGCCTGCCGGTTCGCGGTGCGATCCTGCTGTTCTTTGCGTTTATGCCGATGTTCTCTAACTACGCGGCGTTGCTCACCAAAGACGTGCTCTTTGCCGACGCGTTTTTGGTGCTGCCGGTACAGACCGTCAAGCTCGTGACATGTGGCTTGCCCCGTCGTGATGCCCATGTCGAGCGAGCGGGCGAGAAAGCCCCCGTGCTCTTTGCGTGCCACGACTGGCTGTTGCTTGCGCTGGCTGCCATGGGTTCCACGTTTTTGCGCAATGGAGGCCTGGTCTTTCCGTTGGCGGCCTGCGTGATTGCGGCGGCGTTTTGCGCATGGGATATACATGTCGCTCGTCGTGCGGCTAAGCAGACGGGCACCGCGGTCTCATGCGCCACGCCGCGCTTCCGCTGGGTTGGCGTTCTCGCGGTGCTCGCGCTCTGCCTTGCCTCTAATATGTACTTCACCAAGGTCTTTATGCCGGCGCACGATATCACGCCTGGTTCCAAGCGCGAAATCCTCTCGATTCCGTTCCAGCAGACGGCTCGTTTCGTCCAAAAGCACGACGGCCTCAACTCGGGCGTCAACCCCACGGTTAAGGAGGACGGCACCATCGTGGAGGCTCCTTGCGACGGTTCAGTGACCGACGAAGAGCGTGCCGTGATCGACCGCGTACTCAAGTACGAGAACCTGGGCCGCCGCTACAACCCCGACAAGTCCGATGCCGTCAAGAACTGCTTTAACGAGTACGCCTCGCAGGAGGACATCAAGGCCTATTTTGAGGTGTGGGCCCAGATGTTCAAAAAGGATCCCGAGTGCTATATCTCGGCGCTCATCAATAACTACTACGGTTATTTTTATCCGAGCGCGCGCGATGCCTGGGTCTACAGCACGGCGCGTAGTGCCGAGATCATGGCGCGTCCCGACAACCTCAAGTACTTCGACTTCCATCCGGTTGACAGCAACGTGGTGCGCTGGTGCGACCACCTGATCAATTTGTACCGTGTGGCGGTGCAGCGTGTTCCCTTTATCTCGCTCACCATGAGCTCGGCCACCTATGTGTGGATCATGATCGCCGTGGTGGTCTACTTGCTGCGTCGTCATTCATGGCGTGCGCTGGCGATCTGGGTGCCGCTGTTGGGCGTGCTCGCTGTGTGCCTGATTGGCCCGTGCAACGGCTCGACTTACATGCGCTACCTGTATCCGGTCATCGCCTGCATGCCCTTCGCCATCGGCGCCACCGTCACCCGCAGCGACTTCTTCTGGTTCTAATTTGGTGCATTGAGGGCCAGGTTTCTTTGCACCAAAGGGGACATCATCACGACGCCTTCATTTTGGGGTTTATCTCGCAGGGCAGTAGGTATATCATAACGACGTTTGTTTATATTGCCCGAGCATCTGCGCTGGGCTTTAGGTCGAAACCGATAGGAGACACGTATGTCCGGACACTCTAAGTGGGCCACAACCAAGCATCGTAAGGGCGCGCAGGACGCCAAGCGTTCCGCCCTCTTCTCCAAGCTCAGCCGCAACATCACCGTTGCTGCCCGTCTCGGCGGTGACCCGCTGCCCGAGAACAACGCCAGCCTCGCCGCTGCCGTTGCCAAGGCCAAGGCTCAGTCCATGCCTAAGGACAAGATCAAGTCCGCTATCGACAAGGCTTTTGGTTCGGGTGCCGATGCCGCCGTCTACGAGAACATCGTGTACGAGGGCTACGGTCCCGCCGGTGTCGCCGTCTACGTCGACTGCCTGACCGACAACCGCAACCGTACCGCCGCTGATGTCCGTTCCGCCTTCTCCCACGCTGGTGGCAACTTGGGCACCTCCGGCTCCGTCGCCTTCCAGTTTGAGCGCAAGGGCCAGATTGTCGTCGCCAAGGAGATCCTGGACGAGAACGCCAAGAAGGAGACCATGATCGCCAACGGTGCTGCCGGCGACGAGGATGAGTTTATGATGGCGATCGCCGAGGCCGGTGGCGAGGACTACGAGGACGCCGGCGAGGAGTGGATCGTCTGGACTACTGCCAACGAGGTCATGGCTGTCTCCAAGGCGCTCGAGGAGCAGGGCGTCCAGGTCAAGGGCTCCGAGACCACCATGGTCCCGACCACCCCGACCGAGGTCTCCGGCGCCGACGCCAAGAAGGTTCAGCGCCTCATCGACCGTCTTGAGGAGCTCGACGACGTCCAGGATGTTTACAGCACCATGGACATGACCGACGAGGTCATCGCTGCCCTCGAGGAGGAGTAGCGCCCGCACGGGTTAAGCCGTGCATATCTGGGCATAATGAAGCGAGCATGCAAGCCTCGTGGAATAGATGAGCCGGATCCGCGTGCGTAGAGCACCGGACCCGGCTCTTTTATAATGATGCGAACCGTTTTGCATTTCGAGAGCCGAGATTTGAAGGGAGCGCCACGTGCGCGTACTCAAACGAGCCCTAGCGATCGTGTATCTTGCCGCCGCCATCGTGGCGCTGGGTACGCTTGTCTGCCAGTTTTGGGGGCCGTATACGTATCGCTTTATGCTGCTGATGCGCGACCCCATGCCGCGCATCGTCGTCACGGCGTGTGCCGGCGTCGTGGCGCTCGGCGCACTGCTGAGCTTTTTCCGCCTGATGTTCGCCCGTCGCGAACCGTCCTGCGTGCATCCGGCGGGGGAGCGCAATATCGAGGTTACCCTTGCGGCGCTTTCTTCGTGCGCTAGGGCTGCTGCCGAGCGTGACGACCGCGTGATGGTCGAGCATGTCGAGGCCCGCGTCCAAGGCCCCGACGATTCGCACGTCCGTTTTAAGGTCGAGGCTATCGCGCTTGACGATAAGGACGTGGCATCTCTGGCTACCGCGATGCAGCAGCGCATCGAGGAAGCTTGCGACACCATGCTCGGCACGCCGGGTACGACCACGCGCGTCCGTTTTTTGCCGTCCAAGACTACCGTCCAGACCGTGGAGGTTTCCGGTGAGTGATACCAATCAAGATAAGACCGCTCGTACGCCGCGCCTGACGATTGACCAGAGCGCCACGCCGGCGAGCGAACCTGTTGATTCCAAAGCGGGGGCAACCGAGTTGCAAGACGCGGCAGCCGCGGATTTTGACGAGGCTATGGGTCTCATCAAGGGTACGGGCGCTGCCATCTGGAGCTATGCTGTGCGTCATCCCAACACCACGCTTGGCGCCGTCGCCGGCTTTATCCTCGCCGTGTTGGTGCTCACGCTGGGCCTGTGGGACACGCTCGTCATTGCATTCTTCGTGCTGATCGGCGCTGTGATCGGCCAAATTCGCGACGGCGAGAACGGGATCGTCAACTTCTTCGGCCGTCTGTTTAGCGGCCGCTAATATGTATTCGACTGTCGCATCCGCGGCAGGCATAAGGAGGAACCATGGCTTTTAATACGAAGGTCGATGTAGCCGATACCGAGCTCGAGGCCGACGAGACCGTCGCCGCCGAGGCCGAGGACGTAACGCTCGAGGACGAGGCGCTCGTCGAGGCCGAACCCGCCGACGATGCGGACGAGGACGACGAGGAAGCGGACGAGTCCGAGGACTCGCTGACCTATTCCAACGGCGTGATTGAGAAAATCGTTGCCATGGCCACCCGCGAGGTTCCGCACGTTCTGGGCATGAAGGGTAACCTCATGCACTTTGTGCAGGAGCAGTTTGGTGCCGAGAATCTGACCAAGGGCGTGACGGTCGAGGTCACCGATGATAATCGCGTGGTCGTCAACATCTCCGTCATCATCGAGTACGGCGCCTATGCGCCCGCGATCTTCGACGATGTCAAGGCACGTGTCACCGAGCGCCTTGCCGCGATGACCGGCCTTGAGGTGGCGGGCGTCAACCTGCGCATCGAGGACGTCATCACCCCCGAGGAGTACGAGCACCGCACCAGCCAGCACGAATAACCTTCCAAAAAAGACAGGTTTGTTTTGGCAGGTTTTATCTGCGAAAACGTTAAACGGCCGACCGCGCAAGTAAAAGCGTAGCCGGCCGTTTCTGTACGCTCCCGATATAGTCATACCGCTCGTCTAACTAAGGGTTGCAATCCCCACGTTCCGCGTTACCCTAATGAGCGCATTGTTTCCAAATTGTTAACGAGGAGTTGCCGTAATGGCCGACGAGCACGAAACAGAAAGCCAGGCATGGGCGATTGAGGCTGCCGCGGCAGAGGCGGCATCGCGAGCTGCCGAGGAGGTGCATCGTCCTCCCGTGGTGCCGATGGAGCGCGTGGTCGATCGCACCGATATCGAGCGCGGCGAGCGTGCCGGCCAAAAGCGCAGCCAGGAGCCAGGCTTCCCGCGCTTTTTCGCCGAGCTCAATCTGGGCCTGATTCTTACGGCCTTTGCCATCGTTGCGTTTAAAACCCCTAATCACTTTGCTTTTGGCGGCACCTCGGGCGTGTCGGTCATTCTATCCACGCTGTTCCCGACCCTTCCCGTCGGCGTCTTTATGTGGATTATCAACGCGGTTCTCGTCGTCTTGGGCTTTATCTTTTTGGAGCGCAAGGCGATTCTTTGGAGCGTCTTCGCTTCGTTTGCGCTTTCGGCCTACGTCTCGCTGTTTGAGCTCTTCATTCCGACCGATGTCTCTCTGACGGGTGATATGTGGCTCGACCTGTGCTTTGCCGTGATTCTGCCGGCGCTCGGCAGCGCTATCGTCTTTGATATTGGTGCCTCGACGGGCGGCACGGACATTCTCGCCATGATCCTCAAACGTCGCACGACGCTCGAGATTGGCCGCGCCCTGCTGCTGGTCGATATCGGCATCGTGACCATCGCGGCCTTTTTGTATGGCCCGCGTGTCGGTCTGTACTGCGTGCTCGGTCTGTTTGCCAAGACGCTTGTGGTCGACAAAGCCATTGAGAGCATTCATCTGCGCAAAGTCTGCACGGTCATTTGTTCCGAGCCCCTTAAGGTCGAGGAGTTTATCGTCAAGCATCTCAACCGCACGGCGACCATCAGCCGCGGCTACGGTGCCTTCTCGGGCAAGTGCGTGACGGTGATCATGAGCGTGCTGAGCCGTCGCGAGGCCGTGCAACTACGCCGCTATGCGCGCGAAGTCGATCCGGGTGCCTTTATCACGATCGTCGAC
>URWS01000077.1 GCA_900551605.1 uncultured Collinsella sp.
CCGTAGGCCTGCTGACCGTACACGATGCCAAAGTTCACGGCCTTGGCGCGACTGCGCAGGTCGGGCGTTACCTCGGACACCGGCACACCGAACACGCGCGCCGCCGTCTCGGCATGGAAGTCCTCGCCCTCGTTAAAGGCGCGCACCAAGTGCTCGTCACCTGAGAGATGCGCCAGCAGACGCAGCTCGATCTGCGAGTAGTCCACCGCCAAAAAGACGCTTCCCTCGCCTGCCGAAAACGCCGTCTTGACGGTACGGCCCAGCTCAGAGCGCGTCGGGATGTTCTGCAGGTTCGGGTCGCTCGAGGACAGACGCCCCGTTGCCGTGATGGTCTGGTTGTACGTAGTGTGTACGCGGCCGTCGCCTCGGCGTAGCGGGCCCAGCGTGTCCAGATAGGTGGACTTGATCTTAGACTTCTCACGCCAGTCCAAGATCAGACGCACGATTTCGTGGTCACGCGCAAGGTCGCTCAGCACCTTGGCGTTGGTCGAATAATAGCCGCGCTTAGTCTTCTTGAGCCCCTTGGTCGGAAGCCCCATCACATCAAAGAGCACATGCGACAGCTGCATAGGACTGCCAATATTAAAGGTCTCGTCACCCGCCAGGTCGCGAATACTGCGCTCAACCTCGGTAATCTGAGTCGCCAGACCCTCGGACAGACTGTGCAGACGGTCGGGGTCCACGAGCATGCCCGCGCGCTCCATCTTGGCAAGTACCGGAACGAGCGGCATCTCGATGCCATCGAACACGTTGGCGGCATTCTCACGGGCCATGCACTCGCGCAACGGCGCCACGAGCGCCAGCGTCAGAGCCGCAGTACGGGCGGCAGGCGCCGGAGCGTCCTCACAAGCACCCTCTGCGCCGCGCGCCGCAGGCAGCGCCATCTGCAGATACGTATCGGCCAGATATGCCTCGTCAAACTCGGAGCGGTCGGAATCCAACAGGTAAGCGGCGACCACGGTGTCGAAGATGCACGTGGAATCGACTGCTAGCGGATCCATGAGCTCGGGCTCAGAAGAATCGATGGGCGAAAGCTCGTGCAGCAGCGCCTTCGTATCCGGGCTCGCCACGCGGCCCTCCATAAACAGGCGCGCAAGCACGCCGGCGATCACACCGTGAGCGAAGTTGAAGCCATCGACTACGGCAGTGGAGGCGCCGTCGCCCTCCTCGAGCGCGAACAGGCCCTTGGACGTCGCCAACCACAGCGTGCGCGTCAATCCAAAGAGCGCGCCCTCTTCCTTGTCGTCGTCCACCACGGCGGCGACCCACTCGCCGGCATCAATCGCGCGGGAGACCTCAGCCGCAACGGCACCAAGCGCGTCGGCATCGCCGGCGGCTGCGCGAACCATAGCAGGTATCTCAAACACACTGGAGGCAGCAGCAGCCCCGCCCTCGCCGCCGATCAGCGCCAAGAAACGGTTCTGCATGGCGGTGATACCAAGTGTGCCCAGCGCCGCGGACACTTCGTCGGCAGAAAACGCCGGGAAGGACGTTTCGTCAAAGTCGAGCTCGACAGGCGCATCGGTGCGAATGGTTGCGACCTTGCGGCTCAGCAGCGCATCGTCGATGTGAGCACGCAGGTTCTCGCCCATCTTGCCCTTGACCTCGTCAGCATGCGCGATGACCTCGTCCAAGCTGCCGTACTGCGCAATAAGCGCGCTCGCCTTTTTGGGGCCGATGCCCGGTACGCCGGGAATGTTGTCCGACGTATCGCCCTTCAGGCCGTAAAAATCGGGCACGAGAGCAGGCGTAATGCCGTGATACAGGTCGTCCACGCTCTCGGGCGTCATGATCGCCACGTCGGACAGGCCCTTGCGGGTCGAGACCACGTTGACGTGCTCGGTCACGAGCTGATACATGTCGCGATCCCCGGTCACCAGCAGCATGTCGCAGCCGGCCTCCTCACCCAGGCGCGCCATGGTTCCCAGGATATCGTCGCCTTCCCAGCCCTCGGACTGCAGAATCGGCACGTTGAGCGCGGTGAGCAGCTCCTTGATCATCGGAAACTGCGCGTGCAGATCGGGGTCCATGGGCGGGCGCTGCGCCTTATACTGCGGCAGCATTTCCATACGCACGCGCGGCTTGCCCTTATCAAACGCCACGACCACACCGTCGGGGTCAAAGGCATCGATCATCTTAAGAAACATATTCAGAAAGCCAAAGATCGCGTTGGTGGGGCGACCGTCCGGCGCGTTCATGGTGGGCGGCACGGCGTGGAAGGCACGGTGCATGAGCGAGTTGCCGTCGATGACGGCAAAGGTGCGGCGCTTGTCAGACATATTGAATACCTCGCTTTGGGCTGGGCACGGTTTGCTCACACCAGTTTACACGCTCCCCGCCCCGCGGCCACCGCACATCAGGCTTCCCTGCCGCCGCGGGCCCGCGCGTGATACGATGGCTCACGGTACATCAACCAGCACGATCGATCCGAAAGGAGCCTGCGTCATGGAGCGTCCCTGCGCATGGAAAAAGTACACGCCACAGCAAGTCGAGGAACTCGAGGAGCTTTGCCGCGGCTATAAGCAGTTTTTGAGCGAGAATAAGACCGAGCGCCTGTGCGTCAAGACCGGCATCAAGATGGCCGAGGAGGCGGGCTACGTCGACTTGGAGACCGTGATTGCCGAGGGCCGCACGCTCAAGGCCGGCGACAAGGTGTACGCCGCCAATCACGGCAAAGACCTCATGCTCGTCAACCTGGGCACCGCCCCGCTCGAGCAGGGCTTTAACATCCTGGGTGCTCACGTGGACTCGCCGCGCCTGGACCTTAAGCAGAATCCCGCCTTCGAGGCCGGCGACATGGCCTACCTCGACACGCACTACTACGGCGGCGTCAAGAGCTACCACTGGGTGGCCTCCCCGCTTGCACTCGTGGGCGTCATCTGCAAAAAGGACGGCACCACCGTCGACATCAACATCGGCGACAAGGCAGACGATCCGGTCTTTACCATCTCCGACCTGCTGATCCACCTCTCGAGCGAGCAGATGTCCAAGCCCGCCAAGGACGCCGTCGACGCCGAGATCCTCGACGTGATCGTGGGCGGCCGTCCCGTCAAGTTTGACGAGGACGACAAGGACGCTCCCAAGGAGCCCGTCAAGCAGATGTTCCTGGACATCCTCAAGGAGCAGTACGGCGTCGAGGAGGAGGACTTCCTCTCCGCCGAGATCGAGGTCGTGCCCGCCGGTCCCGCCCGCGACATGGGCCTCGACCGCTCCATGATTTTGGGCTATGGCCACGACGATCGTGTCTGCGCCTATCCGTCCATGCTCGCCCAGATCGACGTCGCCAACGTGGAGCGCACGAGCATCACGCTCATCGTCGATAAGGAGGAGATCGGCTCCGTGGGTGCCACCGGTATGACGAGCCGCTTCTTCGAGAACACCGTCGCCGAGATCATGACGCTCGCCGGCGAGGATAGCCCGCTGGCCCTGCGCCGCGCGCTCGCCCGCAGCCGCATGCTCTCCTCCGACGTGTCCGCCGGTTTCGACCCGGGCTATGCCGGCAAGTTCGAGACGAAGAACGCCGCCTTTATGGGTCGTGGCCTGTGCTTTAACAAGTACACGGGCAGCCGCGGCAAGGGCGGTTCCAACGACGCCGATGCCGAGTACGTGGCCCTCGTCCGCGACATCATGGACGAGGCCGGCGTGGACTTCCAGACCTGTGAGCTCGGTCGCGTCAACGCGGGCGGTGGCGGCACCATTGCCTACATCATGGCCAAGTATGGCATGAACGTCATCGACTCCGGCGTTGCCGTCCTGTCCATGCACGCCCTGTGGGAGGTCGCCAACAAGGCCGATATCTACGAGGCCTACCGCGGCTACAAAGCCTTCCTCGAGCGCGCCTAACCAAACCCTTGTAACTTGCGGTGAAATACGGATTCATCAGGCCTTCCAACGGGGAAAGCGGTCTGTATTTCACCGCAACTTTTTTAGCGGGAGGAGGATTCCGTGCTACAGGTCGTCATTTCGCCCGCCAAACAGATGCGGACAGCTCAAGATGCCTTTGACGTTTTGGGCATACCGCCTTTTGCACATCAGACGGCCCGGCTCCATCAGGCACTGCTGGGCATCGAACGCGAGGATGGCGCAGCAGGTCTTCAGGCCCTTTGGAACGTGAGCGACAGGCTGCTTACAACGTGCCTGGATACGCTTCACGAATTTATGCCCGCCCTGAGCGATGCCGACCTCGCCGATCCCGATATCGCGCGCCGAATCTCCCCCGCCGTCATGTCCTACCACGGCATCCAATACCAAAGCATGGCGCCCGAGGTCATGGATGCTGCACAGCTCGACTGGCTGCAAAACCATCTCTGGATCCTCTCCGGATTGCACGGATGTGTGCGGCCTTTCCATGGCGTTGAGCCCTATCGGCTCGAAATGGGAGCCAAGCTCGCCGTCAACAACGCCCGTGACCTCTATGCGTTTTGGGGCGACAAACTTGCATGCGCCATTGCGCCGACCGGCTCCAACACCACGGTCGTCAACCTTGCCAGCGCGGAGTACGCCAAGGCCGTTCTACCCCATCTCGCAGGCGACGCCACAACCGTCACTTGTCTCTTTGGCGAAGGTGTCCGCAACGGCAAGCCCATCCAGCGCTCGACCGCCAGCAAAAAGGCGCGCGGCTCCATGGTGCGCTGGATGGCAGAAAACAAGCTCGAGGACGCCGCCGGTCTTACCGAGTTCAACATCGGCTATCGCCACGCCCCCGAGATCTCATACCCAGGCACCCTCGTGTTCATCAACGAACAGATGCTCTAGACCCGCCACCCAAAACTGACCCGCTCAGCCTTCTCTATATAACTTGCGGTGGAATAGTTCCTATTTGAGCCTTTTATCGCACAAACGGGAACTATTCCTCCGCAACTTTTATGATTTGGCCGGCTAGGTGCGACACCTATTCTGCTAGGCCGTCGGCCTTTGCAATCCCGTTTGCCGAGCCGTCCTGATAGGTAATCTTGACATGCTCCACCTCAGACACCGCAACACCCGCCGGGGGCTCCAGGCGCCATTCCGTCAGCGCGATATCCATCGTCGTGGGCACATCTCCTTGATCTTTGAGCTTCACCGTGAGCGTTTTGAACGTCGCGTCAAACGTCACGCGTTCGATTTCTTCACCTGGAATGGACCCACCACTCAGCTGCAACTGCACAAACTCATCGCGCGGGTACCAATAATCGCCCGGAACGGCGAGCGTATTGGCATTACCGCCAGTGCTCCTCACCGTCATGATCGGCAGGCTATCATCAGCCTCGAACTCCCAGGCAGCGCCGCCGCGACCGCCAAACGTCCAAATACAAAAGGCAATCACCAGCACGGCAAGCACCGCAAAACCAATCGCGACAAGGCCATGGTGCGCGCGGCTCTCCTCGGCCGATACATCCCATTGCGTCTCTCGATATAGATGCTTGTCTTCCATGTACACCTCCCCACAGGCACGCTCGTTAGGTCAATCGTACCCATTCGAGCTATACTTGAGCCCACCACATAAACGGGGAGCTTGCAGGACAAGACGGCAGGCTGAGACTGGGCGCGCCCGCCCTGACCCGCAAACCTGATATGGGTAATGCCAACGAAGGGAGCCGTGCCAATGAGCACACAGACCGAGCCCAAGCTCGTCACGCAAATCGACTTCGCCCGCGCAGGGCAGATCACACCGCAGATGAAAGAGGTCGCCGAGCGTGAGCATCGCGACCCCGAGTACATCCGCGAGCGCGTGGCCGACGGCCGCATCGCCATTCCCGCCAACATCGTGCACATAAAAAAGGGCATGCGCGCCTTTGGTGTCGGCGAGGGCCTGTCCACCAAGGTCAATGTGAACCTGGGCATCTCGGGCGACAAGGCCGATGCCGCCGAGGAATGGAAGAAGGTCAAGATTGCCGAGGACTTTGGCGCCGACGCCATCATGGACCTCTCCAACTCGGGCAAGACGCGCCAGTTCCGCCAGCAGCTCATCGACGAGACGCCGCTCATGGTGGGCACCGTCCCCATGTATGACGCCATCGGCTATATGGAAAAGCCGCTGGTCAAGCTCACCAAGGACGACCTGCTCGAGGTCGTGCGCGCGCATGCCGAGGACGGCGTGGACTTTATGACCATCCACTGCGGCATCAACAAGTCGGTCATCAAGACCTTCAAGGAAACCGGCCGTCTTATGAACATCGTCAGCCGCGGCGGCTCGCTGCTGTTTGGCTGGATGGAAGTCACCGGCAATGAGAACCCCTTCTACGAGTTCTACGACGAGGTGCTCGAGATCTGCCACGAGTACGACGTGACCATCTCGCTCGGCGACTCCTGCCGCCCGGGCTGTCTCTACGATTCCAACGACGCCACCGAGACTGCCGAGATGATCGAGCTGGGCAAGCTGTGCAAGCGCGCATGGGCCGCGGGCGTCCAGGTCATGGTCGAGGGCCCCGGCCACATGGCGCTCGACGAGATCGCCGCCAATATGAAGTTGCAGAAGCGCCTGTGCCACAACGCCCCGTTCTATGTGCTGGGGCCGCTGGTGACCGATATCGGCGTGGGTTACGACCACATCACCGCAGCCATCGGCGGCGCCATCTCAGCGAGCTCCGGTGCCGACTTCCTGTGCTACGTGACACCGGCAGAGCACCTATGCCTGCCCAACGCCCAGGATGTGCTCGACGGCCTCATGGCCACCAAGATCGCCGCACACGCCGCCGACATCGCCAAAAAGGTGCCCCACGCCCGCGACATGGACGACAAGATGGGCCAGGCACGCCGCAAGCTCGACTGGGACGCCATGTGGAAGTGCGCGCTCGACCCGGTTACGGGCAAGAAGCGCTACGAGGAGTCCCCCGCCGCCACCGAGGGCACTTGCACTATGTGTGGCAAGATGTGCGCCGTCCGCACCGTCAACAAGATCTTCGAGGGCACCACGATCGACCTCGGCATGGACTGTCTCTTATACACATCTCCGAGCCCACGAGACTAAGGCGAATCTC
>URWS01000078.1 GCA_900551605.1 uncultured Collinsella sp.
GCCTTAGTCTCGTGGGCTCGGAGATGTGTATAAGAGACAGGCATAAATGTGCGCCCCGCGAGCCAGCGCGTGTTCCATGCTCTCGAGTACCAGCACGCAGGCGCCCTCGCCCATCACAAAGCCGTCGCGGTCTGCATCGAACGGACGGCATGCCGTCGACGGGTCAGGATTAGTGGTGAGAGCACGGCAGGACGTAAAGCCCGCAACGGCATCGGGGATGATTGCGGCCTCGGCACCGCCGGCGAGAATCGCATCGGCATAGCCATGCTTGATGGCGCGGAACGCCTCGCCCACGGCATGGGCCGAGGTCGCGCAGGCGGTCACCACGGGCAGGGTCGGGCCCTTTGCCTTGTGGCGGATTGCGATATTGCCCGAAGCCATATTGGGGATCATCATCGCGATCATATAGGGCGATGCGCGGCGGGGCCCACGGTCGGCAATCGTGTGGACGTTGTCGACGAGTGTCTGCATGCCGCCCACGCCCGAACCCACGTAGACGCCCAGGCGCTCGCGATCGATGGCGCCCTCGACATCAAAGCCCGCATCGTGCATGGCCTCGTCCGACGCTGCCAGGGCAAACTGAACGCAGGGGTCCAGGTGCTTGGCGTCACGCTTGCCAAAGTACTCGTTGCCGTCAAAACCCTTGACCTCGGCCGCCACCTTAACGGCAAACGCATCGGTATCGAAGTGCGTGATCGGGCCGATGCCGCACGTGCCGGCGCACATGGCCGCCCAGGTAGCAAGCGCCGTGTTACCGAGCGGCGATACGGCACCGATACCGGTGATTGCAACTCTCTGTTCCATCTTGGTCTCCTCATCCAAGCCGTTGTTCGGCCCTGGTTTCTACATCGCCATTCCGCCGTCGACGCGCACGACCTCGCCCGTAATGTAGGCAGCCGCATCACTCGCCAAAAAGCGCACCACGCCGGCCACTTCCTCGGGGCGCGCCATGCGCTTTAGGGGAATCTGCTCTTCGCACGCCGCACGCACCTTATCCGATAGCTTTGCCGTCATATCGGTCTCGACAAACCCGGGTGCGACCGCGTTCACTCGTACGCCGCGGGGCGCAAGCTCGCGCGCTACCGCCTTGGTCAGGCCGATGACGCCCGCCTTGGAGGCAGCGTAGTTGGTCTGTCCGGCATTGCCCATCAGGCCCACAACCGAGCTCATGTTGATGACGCAACCGCCACGCTGACGCATAAAGGTCTTGGTGAGCGCGCGCGTCGTATTGAACGTGCCCTTGAGATTGACATCGAGCACGCGGTCGAAGGCATCGTCGCCCATACGCATGAGCAGGCCGTCGCGCGTGATGCCGGCATTGTTGACGAGCGCCCAAATGGAGCCAAAGTCGTTGAGGACCGTCTCCACGCAAGTGTTGACGGCGGCGGGGTCGGCCACGTCACATTGATATGCGCGCGCCGTGGCGCCAGCCGCCTCACAGGCTTCGCACGTCTCGCGCGCCGCATCTGCGCTACCGGCATAGACGACGGCGATATCAAAGCCGTCCTCCGCCAGGCCCACGGCACAAGCGCGACCGATGCCGCGCGAGCCGCCCGTGACCAGCGCCACGCGACGTGAGTCGTTGCGCTCGAGCGCGCCGTTGTTCAAGTTGCCCATGTCATTCCTTTCGGGTTACAGCCCTGTGAACTATGCGAGCTCGTCGGCAATAGCTGCGACCTGCTCGGCCGTTTCGCACGAATACACACGAACGTCGCTCAACGTACGCTTGACCAGGCCAGACAGCGTTTTGCCGGGGCCGACCTCAATAAACGTGTCGATGCCTTGATCCTGCAGAGCATGCAGCGTGTCGACCCAGCGCACGGCATGACTCACCTGGTTGGCCAAGACATCCGATGCTGCCTTCAGGTCAGCCGGATAGGGCGCCGCCGTCATATTTGCCATAACAGGAATGAGCAACGGGGACGGCGCGTGACCGGCATCGATATATGCAGCAAGGCCACAGGTCGCCTCGGCCATATAGGGGCTATGGAATGCACCCGACACCGCGACCTTCATGGCCCGGCCACCAGCCTCTTTTACCAGGACGTCGAGGGTCTGCAACGCACCGGGCGCTCCGGCCACAACCGTCTGCTGAGGGCTGTTGTAGTTGACCGGCCAGCAGTCCTCGCCGGCCTGTTTTGCCAGGCCCTCGACTTGCGCCGCATCGAGCTTGATGACGGCGCGCATGCCGCCGGGGTGACGCTCAGCCGCCGTGGCCATCAATGCCGCGCGCTCACACACGAGCTCAAAGCCCGCTCGCGTATCGAACGCCCCCGCAAAGGTGAGCGCGGCGACCTCGCCCAGCGAGAATCCCGCACAGGCGGCAGGTACCACGCCGTGCTCACGCAGGGCGACGGCGACAGCCAAGTCGTGCACGAACACGCAAGGCTGCGTGTTCTCAGTCTGCGAGAGCTCCTCCTTGGAGGCGCTCCGGCACTGCTCACTGGTTCCCGGACGCACCTCATCGGCGATCGCAAACACCTCGGCAGCCGCCGGTGATGCCTCGATGAGGTCGACGCCCATCGCGGGATGCTGGGCACCCTGACCGGCAAACAGAAACGCTACGCTACCCATGCGGACGCACCCTTCAGGACATGCTCGGCGCCATCGACCAGATCGTCGACGATTTCGCGTGCGCTCTGGCGTTCGTTGACCATGCCGGCAATCTGTCCGCACAAATACGAACCCTCTTCGTAATTACCGTCCTTTGCGGCTTTACGAAGCGCTCCCGTGCCCATGGCCCCGAGCTCCTCGGGACTTGCGCCCGCCGCCTCGTTCTTGGCATACGCGTTGGTAAAGGGGCTCTTGAGGGCGCGAACCGGATGTCCCGTCGAGCGACCGGTCGCACGCGTCGACGTGTCGCCTGCCTTGAGCACCAGCTCTTTGTACTGTTCGGATACGGTGCACTCGTTTGCGACCAGAAAGCGTGTTCCCACCTGGACGCCGGCAGCGCCGAGCATAAAGGCGGCCGCCACACCGCGGCCATCGGCGATGCCGCCAGCCGCAACCACGGGAATATCGACCGCATCGACAACCTGCGGCACCAGCGCCATCGTCGAGGTCTCTCCAATATGGCCGCCTGATTCGGTGCCCTCGGCAACCACGGCAGTTGCTCCGCGACGCGCCACGAGACGCGCCAGCGCCACCGAAGCCACGACGGGAATAACCTTGATGCCCGCATCGCTCCAGGCCTTCATGTACTTGGTGGGATTGCCGGCGCCGGTCACCACAACGGGCACCCGCTCATCAATCACCACTTGTGCGACCTCGTCGACAAACGGGCTCATGAGCATTACGTTGACGCCAAAGGGCTTATCCGTCTTGGCGCGCAGCTCGTGGATCTGATCGCGCAGCCAGTTTGCGTCGGCATTCATGGCCGCGATAATGCCTAAGCCGCCCGCCTCGGACACGGCAGATGCCAGCGAGGCGTCGGCAATCCAGGCCATGCCACCCTGGAACACGGGTTTTTCGATGCCGAGCAGATCGCAGAGAGGAGACTTGAGCATCACTACTTCTCCAATGCCGCCTCGACCGTATCGACGAACTCGCCGACCGTCTTGGGGTTCTCCTCGGTATCGAGCTCAATGCCAAACTCGTCCTCGACGGCAACGAGGATCTCGACGGTACCCAGACTGTCGAGACCAATCTCCTCGAGCGTGGACTCGGGCTTCATCTCGACATCGTCAAGGCCGGCCGTCTCGCGGATAACGTCACAAACGCGCTCGAAGGTCTTCTGATCTGCCATGGTAGTTCTCCTTTGTTTGTGCCCTAGGGGCGTTTTCATTTCCTATGTGCAACTACTTCCAGCGAAGTAGATAGCCACCTACATCCAAGCCGGCGCCAAATCCGACCAGGGCGATGGTGTCGCCCGCGTGCAGCGCGCCGGTATTTGCCAGTCGATCGAGAGCAAGCGGAATGCATGCGCTCGAAATGTTGCCGGTCTCGCGCAACGTGCGAACCACGCGCTCGTCCGGCACGCCCAGGCGCTTGACCGCCTGACTCAGGATTCGTTCGTTAGCCTGATGGAATACAAAATGGTCGATGTCTTCGACCGAAATGCCCGCATCGCTCGCAAGCTTATGGACCGTGTCGCAGATGGCGTTGACGCCGAACTTGAACACGCGGCGGCCATTCATGGACAGCACGCTCTCGCTATCTGCGGAAGCCTTAAACGGCGAGTTGCCGACCAGACCGGGAACGTGCAACGTCTCGACGTCGGGCGCCGTCGAAAGCTCAACAGCAAGGGGATTCTCTCCCCCAGCCTCAATCACTGCGGCGCCTGCCCCATCGCCAAAGAGCACGCAGGTGGCGCGGTCGGTCCAGTCGAGCGCGCGCGTCATCTGCTCGGCAGCAACGACAAGCACGCGCTCGGCACGGCCGCGGGCGATATAGCCCTCGGCGACATCGAGCGCAAATACGAAGCCGGCGCAGGCCGCCGAGACATCGAAGGCAGGGCACGTCGCGCCCAGACGCTCGGCAACGGCACACGCCTCAGCGGGAACAAGATGATCACCCGTCGTCGTCGAGCAGACGATCAGATCCAGCTGGCTGGCGTCGATTCCGGACACCTGGAGTGCCCGCTCGCTCGCCGCTACGGCGAGGTCGTCAAGTGACTCGGTGGAGCAGACGTGGCGGCTCTTGATACCTGTGCGGGTAAAAATCCACTCATCCGAGGTATCGAGGAACTCAGACAGTTCGTCATTGGAAACACTGCGCTTAGGAAGCGTCGAGCCTGTTCCAAGAATCGTGAAACCCATCACTAACCTCCTTTGAGTTGTTGACGTGTTTACATCGACCAAGAGAGGATAACGCATTTCAGTCGTTGTTGACGTGTTAACATTAAATTGTTCAAATGCGACAAAGGCTTCACATTGTGTCTATCTCTCGACACCATTACGCGATTGCCTTATTACCTTAGGAGGTAGCAGCTGTTATGGATTCTCGTTTAACGGTGGTCGACGTAACCGGATCGACCAACGATGACCTGCTCGAAGCAGGAAAACAGGGAGCGCCGCACGGCACAGGACTTGCCGCCCGGGCTCAGACAGCAGGACGCGGCCGGCGCGGCCACAAGTGGGATTCAACCGCCGGCAACCTATTGCTTTCGATTGTTCTGCGCCCATGCGTTAATCCTGCAAAGTACTCTGGTCTTGCCGCCGTCAGCGGCCTAGCGGTGCTCGAGGCGCTCGAAATGCAGGGCCTTGCAAACGAGATTGACCTCAAATGGCCCAACGATCTGGTCGCGCGAGGGCGCAAGCTCGGCGGTATTCTGGTCGAGGCCGCACGCGATAACGACGGCAAACCTTTCGCCGTCTGCGGCATTGGCGTCAATGTGAACTATGTGCCCTCGGAGGTTCCCGATGGCGGCCTGCCGGCAATCGGTCTCTTGGATCTCAACGAGAACGTTCCCGCCGTCGACATGCTCCTCGATGAGGTCTATCACACCGTCGTAAACGCTGTAGACGCGTGGGCAGATCTGCTCAACGCCATGGAAGAAAACGCCGGACCGCTCGCGCCCGTCCACGGCAAATATGTCGCTCACCTCAATTGGATTGGGGAGCACGTTATCGCCCGCTCCCCCGCAGGAAACGAGCTGGCACGCGGCATCTTTAAAACCGTCGATGCCTTTGGTCGCGCGTGTATCGAAACGGAAGGCGGCGTGCGATCCTTCCATTTTGAGGAGGCATCGCTGCGCCCCTTGAGCGAATAGGGCGCCGCAGCCACCTACTCGGCTGCAATACCCGGCAGCCCAAAGCCATCATTCAAAACAAAAGAGCCCCGCTACCGTAATGGCAGCGGGGCTCTGTAAGCTATGAGCGATATCGCTTAGAGCTTGATGTCGATGTCGACGCCAGCGGGAAGGTCGAGACGCATGAGCGAATCAACGGTGCCCGAGGTGGGGTCGAGGATGTCGATGAGACGCTTGTGGGTGCGCATCTCGAACTGCTCACGGGAGTCCTTGTTCACGTGCGGCGAGCGGATAACCGTGTACAGGTTGCGCTCGGTGGGCAGGGGGACAGGACCGGAAACGCGAGCGCCGGTCTTCTGAGCGGTCTCGACGATGAGCTTCGCGGACTGATCGACGACCTCGTGATCATAGCCCTTGAGGCGAATGCGGATCTTCTGGGTAGCCAACTTAAACCTCCAAAGAGTGCGAGAGATGTTCTCGCGGATTACGTAACAGGGAGCTCGAACTTAGGCGTTCTTGCTCATGACCTCGTCCACGATGGACTTGGGCGCGGGCTCATAAGAGTCGAACTGCATCGTGTAGGATGCACGGCCCTGGGTCTGGGAGCGAAGGTCGGTAGCGTAACCGAACATCTCGCCCAGCGGCACCTTGGCACGGATGAGCTTGCTGTTCTTGCGATCCTCCATGCCCTCGATCTTGCCGCGGCGACCGGAGAGGTTGCCCATAACGTCGCCCATGTACTGCTCGGGGGTCTCGACCTCGACAGCCATGATCGGCTCGAGCAGCTGCGGATCGGACTTCTTGAGGGCGTCCTTGATAGCCATGGAACCGGCGATCTTGAAGGCGGCCTCGGAGGAGTCGACCTCGTGGTAAGAACCGTCGAACAGGGTGACCTTAACGTCGAGGACCGGGAAGCCGGCGATAACACCGGTGTTCAGGGCCTCCTGGATGCCCTTGTCGATGGACGGGATGTACTCCTTGGGCACGACGCCGCCGACGATAGCGTTGACGAACTCGTAGCCGAAGCCCTCCTCCATCTTCTCGAGCTTGATGACGGCGTGGCCGTACTGACCGCGACCGCCGGACTGACGGACGAACTTGCCCTCAGCCTTCTCGACGTCGTGACCAGCGGTCTCGCGGTAGGCAACCTGGGGCTTACCGACGTTAGCGTCAACCTTGAACTCACGGAGCAGACCTGTCTCTTATACACATCTGACGCTGCCGACGATCG